>NZ_JARTJQ010000028.1:0-101785 GCF_036225245.1 Weizmannia sp. CD-2023 | reverse complement strand
GGGAGTGCGGTTTTTTCATCTTATTCATGCAAACATCTGTAGAATGTTTCCATGGCGGCTTTGTTATACGCCTGATAATGAAATTTTTCAAATTCCGGATGCTGGCGGGTGATCATGGCTTCCAACCCTGATTTTAACCCGTTAATGCTGTCTTCCACAAGCAGCCCGTATTTGCCGTCTTCAAGAACAGTACGATTTGCGACAATATCTGTTGCCACGATTTTCATGCCGAGCGTTAGCGCTTCAAGCAGCACCATCGGCTGGCCCTCATAATGTGATGACAGGACAAAGCAATCGCATTTTTTCATAAAAGGAAAAGGATTATCAAGCTGGCCCATTAGGAAAACAGAATCGCTTACGCCAAGTTCCAGAATCAGCGCCTGCAACTCGGTTTTTAAAGGCCCCTGCCCGAGAATATAGAGTTTGCTTTTCGGATGGTTTTTATGAAAATCGGCAAACGCTGAAATTAAATTGGCCTGCGCTTTTTCCGGAGAAAGCCTGCCCATGTTGACAAAATTGTAATGGCTGCTGTCCGGTTCGGGGACATACTGGCCATTTACTTCGTATCCGTAAGCACGCTCTACAAAGACGTTCCGCATGTTGACCCAGCCAATTTCAGACCCGTCCGCCTGCAGGATGCGGCCATAAGTCCCGGACGGGGTGGTAACTTCCCTGTCTATTGTAAAGGTTGCATTTCCCTTCAGCATATCGGGAAGGGCCATTTTTTCCGCGCCTTCCATCCCATATGGTTTGGACCAGATTACCGCATTTTTCTCATCCGGCAATACCCTGGCGATTTTTAAAACTTCAATGTCAGAGACGACAGATGAGCGTTTCAACGGGCTTAATGCGCTTGTATGAATCCAGCCGATTTTATTGTTTTTTAAATAAATGAGAGCGTAAACGCCCTGTTTTGTTTTTGCCAATTTCTTTACAGTTACAATCGCATCTTTATAGTTCGAAGCTTCTTCTATCATCCTGGCCTTATAATTCGGATACGGCTTGTTCCATATCGGTTCATTCGCTGAACCGGCCACTTTATAATATTTAGGCTTGCGGAGGTCAATTAGCCTGCGTGTCCGGCCGTCAAGATGGTTTAAAAACTCTCTTTTACTGTAATTTAGCGTTTGAATCAACTTTCTTAAAACAAGTATCTTGACCTTGCTGAAAATTCCCGTTTCCGGTCCAATCGTACACCGTCTAAAAATTGCAAGGCCTTTTTTATTAATCCAGCCGATCGTTTCTTTCTTTACAGAGAACCGGTAATAAGTTGAATGTTGTGTCTTGATTACCTGATCAATGGAAATCACGCAGTTTTTAAAATCAGAACTTGAAGTAATTTTTCTTGCTCCAGGTAATTTAAAAGGTTTACTCCATATCGCAATATTATTTGTTTCAATTATCCGTGCAAGCTTATTTACTTTTTTCTCTGCAATTATACTGTCAGGAAGAAGGGTTACTGCCTTTTTATGAATCCAACCAATTTCTTTGCCTTCGTAATGGAATCGGTAATACAATGCGTGTTTCACTGTTGATTTGGCTGTAATTAAAACCTCGGCATCCGCCATATCATTGGACAAAGATACTTGTGTTGCGCCTTCAATGGAAGGGAGCACCCGCCAAACCGGATAATCATTTACATTGCTGAGGAGCGCCCGTGCCTTAAACTTGGTAATTTTAGGCTCATCCGATTTTTCTTCTTCTGCATAAAGAATTCTGTCCGGATTAATGGAATTCAGGACGTAATCAAATTGATCATCATTTGCATACCGGCTTAAATTTTTCCGGTTGACTTCCATTGTTCCTTTGGAGACGCTGACCAGCTTATCAAATCTGTAGTATAGCGTGAACAAGCCTCTCAGGTTGATTCTGTGCGGGTGTTTCCCGTTGATTTCACGTTCACTATCTGAAAGCAGGTCGTTATGCATAAAGCAAATTTTTCTTTTCGCATCCGCAACGACCAGATACTTTGCCCAATAATAACTGTATCCACTGAAATCGATAATATAATCAAAATGGCTGTTGCCAAACAATCTCGTATGTTCCCTGATATAAGCACGCTCCGGAAAAATCTTTTTTCCGAGATTCCCACGTACGCCCCGGTTATATGTATATCTATCACGGTATACTTCGAATATACGGTAAAGCGGTACGCCCGGTTTAAAGATCATGCGTACATTTTGATTGATTTTGTAAATATTGTTCAGAACTTCTTTTGATTTTGGCTCACCGGTAAAACAGCTGACATCGTATTTTTCAAAATCAATATTGTTCATTAAGTTTAGGAAGGAGGTAGTAATCCCGTTATTCCGCATGCCCCCCGGATAAATCAGTATCCGTTCCTTTTTAACCGGCACTGCATTGACAATATGAAGAGGCAAAGGAGCTTGGTCGAAAATATACTGTACAATCCTTTCCGTCACTTTTCCGTCTTCATGGTTGGTAAAACGGCTCCTGAGGTTTTGGTAATTTGAAGCATATTTTTGGGATACCGTTTCGATGTTTTGAATGGCCTCAATCAATTGCTCGACGCTAAACAAGAGCGGGCCGGGCAAATCTTCATTTTTGAGATATTGTCCTCTTTCCTCGCTGTATACATCATAATCCCATGTATAAAATAATATGGGTTTTCCTGTGACCAGGTAATCGAAAAAGATACTTGAGTAATCCGTGATTAAAAGATCTGTTGCAGCAAGCAGTTCATTCGTGTCCATATAGTCAGGAACAAGCCGGCTTTGCAATTCAGGATATTTGGCTGCCTGCGTATACAAAAACGGATGGACTTTTACGAAAACGTTGTATTCATTTCCTGCCTCTTTTTCGACTCTGTCCATGTCAGAGATGATTTGCATCACATCGTTATTGGCCTTTGAAACACTTTTTCCTTTCCACGTCGGCGCGTAAAGGAGGTTCTTTTTATTGAAATCAACGGTTAATCCGGCGTCTTTTAACGCATTTTTTATGGTATCCGGATTTGTATGGAAGGTTAAATCAATTCTCGGATACCCTTCTTCGATAATTTTTCCGTCATACAGCCCTTCAAGCTTATAACTGTCCAGATACATTTTGGTCGTATGTTCATTCGGGCTCAGCAAATAGTCAGCACTCAGGAAATTTCTTAGCACGTTTTGCGACTGGGCCGGATTGCCCGGAATGTCAAAGCCCATGCTTTTCAATGGCGTGCCGTGCCACGTATTGATATAAACCTGACCTTTTTTCGGAGCGTAAAAAGATTGGAATGTTGAATTATTAATTAAATACGCACATGAGGCCAATTCCTTTAAATATTCCCTGGAATTACGCTGCACAAATTTAACGTTTGGATATTTTTTGTATTTGTCTATAACCGGCTGGAGCGATTGAAAATCCTGGATTGACCAAATATGGTTGTAATGTTGATAAGCGGGATTGTCAACCATATATTTAAAAATCGCATAAGGGCTGTCTGTCATACTTTTTCCGTCGCGGCTTTCGTAAAGAATGGTGTTTGGTTTTATCTGCAACCGGTCATAAAATTTTGCATATTGATTGGCACGCCGGTGGTTATCTTTAATGAGATATCGTATGATTGGCCCTGCTATAAACCTTAATCCTCGTTTTAAATCGTTTTTGTTCAACTGACGATGTCTCCCTTCAAAGAGATCTTCTACTGCAAATAGAACAAAGCTCCCCTTAAAATTTTATACCATATACATATTTATTTCCAAACGTACGTGAAAATTAATGGGGATTCATCAAAAAAGTATCCATTAAATCCTTTTCAAATAAAAATTTATACAGAAAAATAGCCCGGATTAAGATATCATTACCCGGGCATTTAACATGATTTATGATTTAAACATTACATTAAATATTTGCTCGCTTGCGTTTCCTTTATCGTACTGATTAAACATTTTTCTAAATGTATCAAGTTTTTCCCCGTATTTCGATCGGAATTCCTTCAAATTTAGAATTTCATCAATTAATTCATCATTTGTTAAACATACGGGTCCAGGCGCCTTTTCAATTAAGTCGAAATACATACCTCTCAGGTTGTCTCGATACATCTCCAGGTCATATGTGAAAAAGATCATTGGCCGGTCTAAAATCGCATAATCAAACATAACAGAAGAATAATCTGTAATTAACACATCGGATATTAAATACAGATCGCGTATATCATTATAACTAGACAGATCGTACAAGAAACCCTTAACTTCTTCCTCGTCAGGTAAATTTACTGCGTTTGCCACATAATGATGGAATTTTACCAGAAGAATGTATTCTTTGCTCAGTTGTTCTTTAAGCCGCAAAATATCCAATTCCAATTTAAATTTATTTCGAACCCTCCAGGTTGGTGCATAGAAGATGACTTTTTTGTCTGAAGGTATCCCAAGCGTGCTTTTTATCTCATTAATTCTTTCCGGCGTATTCTCATTAAACAGCTTATCATTTCTCGGATATCCGGAATTTAACACTTTGGCACGGTGTGCAAAGGCTTTTTCAGCGATATTGGCTACATAGTCACTTGGAACACATAAATAATCCCATCTCCTGTTTTTCTCTAAAAATTTTTCCATGTTCTTCCCAGGTTTTATTTCTCCTGGTGCATCGAGACCCAAAGTTTTTAATGGCGTTCCATGCATAGTCTGCAATTCTACTGCACCTTTTCGTTTTTGGTAAAAATCAGGAAAGTTAACATTGTTTACAAAATACTTGGCCCTTGCCATGTAATAGAAATATTTTAAAGAATGCATTCGGACTTTTTTTCCTTTTCCTTCTATATGGGTCAGAGGATTTTTTAGGCTCCAGATCGTCTCAAATTCCGGATAATGTTTGTCGATGTATTCATATAACGCTCTAGGATTGCATTCATAATTTTTGCCCCAATAACTTTCAAAAATAATCGTTTTCTTTTTCAAAGGCAAGAGTCTTACAAGCGGATAAAATATAGTCCGAAGTGCTTCTCTACGAAGCGCTCCCTTATCAAACCAACTCCATGTCGGTTTAATACTCAAACTTAGCGTACTATCCGTATTAAACTGATAAACCTTACGATCAATTGTTGCGGATTCAGTTTTTTTAACATTATCTGTGTAAATGACGAATTGCTCGGGCAGTGGCTTATCCTGAACGATTTTCAAATCAAACTTATCATGAATAAAAGTTTTTTCATTAAAGTCTTTTAACAGGTCAATATCAACTTGTAGTGAAGGAGTGTTCTCTTCATTTTGGCTCCATCTGGCAATGAAATTATGGCGTTCACTGTTATCTTTGGATGCAAACTGGATTTTAATGTCACTTACGGGTTCCTTCCAATGGATAGGTGGGGCAATGGATAATGAGACGTGACCTTCCGATAGCGTGATTTCCTGTAAATGTCCCCCATATTCCCGCGCTGAAAGGGTAAAGGAGCCGTCATGATTTGCGTGTGTTTTTAACTCTGCAAATCCAAGGTCCATTGGTTCAAATACGTTTTCTTTCATTATTAATAATGGCCGCTCCGAATCTCCGGTTAAAATGAGCGCCTTCCACTTATGGCCATAATTTTCTTCAGCTTGTAATGCTTCCACAGGAATACTGCATGTGAATTTACCTTGCTCAAAATAAACCGGATAATTTTGCCTTTCTCCAGTCCGCATGTTTCTTAGTATAAGCTCGTCTGGTTTCACTCCATCAGCCATACAAGTTAAATGAATGAGCCGATTATCTACTCTAACGTCTGTCACCTGGTATTCTATTTTTTCCTTGTGGATAATAAAATCCCAAGCCCCATTATAATGGGCGTACATCATTGTGGTTTCATTATTTGTATACCTTGGTCTTGGGTTTTTACCCTTTGCTGGCGAACCAACCCGGAATTCTCTTCTAATACCGCCAGCAGTTAAAATCGTTTGCACATAATATTGGCCTTCGGGCAGATCATTAAAAGGCGCTACATTAAAATTGATAGATAATTCAAACCCAGACCAGTCATAGTTAAACACTCTTTTTAGAGGACGAAATTTTTGATTGGCAGGAACACCGAATTTATAGGTACTGTTAGGGCGTTTAAAAATTTTTGTGTCCTGAATAGGTAAACGATCATCCGTTTCCTCATTGCATAAAAAGAATTCCATTGTAACATCTTTTTTGCGCGGGATATCCATTTTTTCGATAAAACAGTACCCTTTAATTTTTAATGTCATTTCTTCCCATTGTGCCTTGACCGTTCTTCGTTTCACTTTAAGATTATCATCAATTAACAAATAAGACTCAGGAACTAAATCTTTGTAAGGATAGTTTATATAATAGTGCCCGTTCTTTTTTATTAATTTACATTTTTTTAATTCACCATTTTGCTGAAGTTTTAGTAAATCTAAAAGTTTGTGGACATCCTTCTGTTTCACAAAATAATATTTCATCCGGTCTACAGGCCATAATTTGCTTATACTGATTTCATGCACAGTCTCCAAATAGCGTGAGACTTCATCTATATATTTTGAGATAAATGTGTCGTCAGCCTCAGTCAGTTTATTTAAATAAACTTTCAAATCAATGTTTAGGATTTTAAAGTCCTTTTCTTCTTTCAGTTCTCCTTCTATATGGTTTTCTTCAAAAAATTGGTTGAGCATCTCCACTGCCTTGAATCGGTCAATTAAATTGTTTATATCCGTCCTGCTCTGTGTAATAGACTGATCTCCCAGATCCCTTGATCTCCAGTAGTAAATAATATCATCCAAAACATCAACAGAATTCGCTAAATAGTGAGCGGGAAACGTAACGGGAATATCTTCATAAAGCATTCCCTCTGGAAATTTAAAATTATTGTTCATCCAAAATGATCTTCGGTATAATTTGTTCCAAGCTGTTGTATCATATATCAGTTCGTGATCCCTGGTAATATGAGCTTTTAACTTTGTTTTAAAGAAAACCTTCTGGTGCAGTGAGGAAGCATATCGTTTTTGGGAATTAAATCGCATTACATTTCCTATGGCCATGTCAGAACCCGTCTGTTTAACGGTTTTGTACATTTTTTCATAGGCTTCTTTGTCCACTACATCATCTGAATCAACAAAAGCAATATATTCCCCTCGCGAATGCTCAACTCCATAATTGCGTGCTTGTCCTAAACCGCCGTTGGGTTTATCGTACGCAAAAAAATTATTATATTGTTCAGCATAGCGGTGCATAATTTTTCCACTGTTATCTGTCGAACCATCATTCACCATGATGACTTCAATGTCCGTAAAAGTTTGTTGAACGAGGGAGTCTAAACATTCTTCCAGATATTGCTGTACATTGTAAATTGGAACTATTACACTGATTTTTGGCGCATCCATAGAATAAAAAACCTCTTTCTGTATTGTATCTTTCCGAATGAGGGATATATTATATTCTTTTAAGATAAATAAAATTTTCACAAAAGATCGGATCGGATGAAATGCACAATCCATCCGTAATTATAATCGAAATGCCATCCACTCTGCAACAACGTTATTTTTCCAGCCGGGCACCCCGTTTTACAACCATTCGTTCAAAAAAGGGGATTATTTGCTTTTTTGTTTATAAAGCAGATAATCATATGGTTTGCCCTCTACAATTTGGAATTGCTTTTTGATCAATCTGTAGTTTTGCTCCAAATATGGAACATGGAGGGGCCTTAAATTCAAACGCGATTTCCTTATGACCACAAACTTCACCTTTTTTTCCATAATATAACGATTTTGTGCTTGCATGTTTTCCGGATAAACTTTTGGGTCTATATTCTGCTTTTCAAAATATTTTACATTGGGAACTAGGTTTGCCGCCAAGTAAAAGCCGCCGTCCAAATCCCCGTAATTAAGCAGAGTTGGATTAGCTGTTTGATTGATCACTTTTGCAAAGGTCTGCTGAGCCGGTGGGAAACGAACAAAGAACTTGGATTCTTTAATATTTGAATTATATCCAAAACACAGAAGCAGGGACAAAAAAGCAGTCACAAATACTACATCCCAATTGACATGATTCAACACATTATAATCAAACTTTTCATAGGTGGATTGTAGATAATAGGCGATTGATATTAGTCCAAACATGATTATCGGAACGATGATTAAATAATAATAAGGATAGCTTCTTCCGCCAATATACACTCCTAAAATCAAAAAAGAAATCATGCTTGCCAGCAAATATTTTTGCAATTTGTGAACAAGATATTTGCGTGTAAACAAAAAATCAACGATTCCAATCATCATAATGAGTTTTGTTTCCCAATTTCTGTTAAAAAATTCCCCGAATAATACAGCACAATTAATTAACTTTCCAATAAAAGACAATTGAGACGGGTACATAAAAAGATTAAATCTTAAATAAACTTCAATTAAATCTGAGATAGCGTGATGTAATCCAAAATAGAAAAGCCATGGCACACAAGACAGGAATAGCCCGATGATTGTGAAGAATACAGCCCGCACTACATCCATCCATTTCTTTTGCACGATAAAAATAATGAATAAAGCAAAATAAAAGCCCATCCAGGCTCCTATCAAGGTAAACTTTATCCAAAAAACACATCCTGCCATGAACCCGTTGAGTAAATAAACCCACCATGAAAACGTAAAATCCGATTCTTTTTTCAAACGCTTTAGCACAAAATAGAAAAAGATAATTAAAAATGGAGTGACAAACTCTTCTGCACTATCCCCAAAACGAAAAAAGTTAGAGTTGAGGAAAAAAACCGGAAAAATTACTGTAACCAGCATGGATGGAAGCCGTTTTAAATACAGGTTTGAAATTTTTTGGATAAATATCAAATTGATAAACATAGCGGCGCTTTCCAAACAATATACACCTAAAAAAGTTTTGTGGGAAATGGTGTAAGCTATAGCATGCAGCGCGTATAATAGAGGGCCTTTTTGCTCAAACAGATCACGGTAAGGTACCAGCCCATTTGCCATCCCTTTCCCAACTGTAAAAAATGCGTTGGCGTCTACCCATTCATTGATCGCAAAAAGAGGAGAAGACTCTGTAAAAAACAGCATAAGCACAAAAGCATATAAAAATAAAAAAACTGCTATATAAAATGAAAACTTTTCTTTTTTAAACGCGATCTCCCTTTTCATAAAGTACGAGCCCCTTCATGCAACATGGTTATTATATTTTAATAAACGTACTCCCTCGAATAACAAATGAAGCCTCCCTATTCAAGAGGAAAATAAAGGCATCCGGCTATTAATCCAGTAAAAGTTTCAAGGCAAACCTTCTAATATAGCGGGCCTCTTTATATTGAAAATATGCTAGAATTTTGTGCGCAATCTAGCAATAAACAAGCTTGAACTATGCGCTTTTGTATTCATCTATCGCCAAAAAATCTATCAAACATAATGGTGTACTTTTTGACGGACAATTTCCTGATTACCAACATTTGAATCCTGTACCTGCATCAGCAAAATAAAAATCAATGGTGGACCGGGTATGAAGATTCAACTTGATTTTCTTTATACGTATTTTTTTCAATCGTATATCTTGGGCGTCTTTTTGTTTCCTTGAATATTTTTCCAATATATTCCCCTATAATCCCGATCGCGAGCAGTTGGACACCCCCAACAAGCCAGACAGATAACATAAGAGAAGTCCATCCGCTAATGGTATAAGAAAAAATCTTTGCACATAATGTATAAATTGCAATCACGATCCCAACAAATACAAGAACAAACCCGAGAAACGTGACAAAACGCACAGGTGCGATACTGAAAGATGTAATTCCGTCAAATGCAAATGCCAGCATCTTTTTTAATGGATATTTTGACTCTCCTGCAAATCTTTCTTTACGATCATAGTAAACCTTAGCCGATTTAAACCCTAAAAGTGGTATGATACCTCTGATAAAAATATTTTCTTCCTGATACTTAACAAACTCATCCAAAGCTCTCTTGCTTAGGAGCCTGTAATCTGCATGGTTTGGAACCAGGTTTACGCCTAATTTTCCCATCAGCTTGTAATAAAAAAGGGCTGTATTTCTTTTGAAAAAAGTGTCGGTGTCCCTTTTATCCCTTACTCCATATACAATTTCATAACCTTCATTAAACTTATCGATAAACATCTCGATGGCATCCACATCATCCTGCAAATCCGCATCGATGGAAATGACACAATCCGAAAAATCTCTTGCTGTCTCTAATCCAGCTATTAAAGCTCCCTGATGGCCGAAATTCCTGCTTAACTTAAGTCCTTGAACATAAGCATTTAAATCTGTTAATTTTTCAATAACTTCCCAAGTGCTATCTTTACTTCCATCATCAACATATAAAATAATACTTTTACTGTTTATTTTATTTTTTACAACTAATTTATCCAGCACTCTCGTTAATTCTTGCGTTGTTTTCTCAAGCACAAGTTCTTCGTTATAACAAGGAACCACAATTGTTAGCATCGGCAAATTATTACTCATACTTTACACTCCTATTAGTGGAAAATAAGATTTCCAACTATATAATCCGAAAGAAACATTGCCACTCTGTTTCCTATTGAGATAAATAGTAAACATGCAAAAGTCGTATTAAAAATATGAAAGATCCCTTTATCAGGAAATCCCTGTCCTCTACGTATAAAAAATAAAAACTCAGTCACATTCCGGCCTGAATTCAAGTCTAAAAAGATATCCCAAAAGGGTGAATTCCGGCCACATCCGCGCGCTTCTCATACTCCTGCAAACTCACCCATACATTCTTCCCTTTTTTTCGTCCTGTTCACGCAAATACTGTACCAGATCGCGGCTGGAGTGGCCGGCAGAGTATGTATTCCAGGTTCTTGAAAATGCTTCAATACTTCCCGCATCAAAAGAACCATTTTTAATCAAACCAATAATTTCTGCCGTCGTACACGCAATCGGCCCGGGGACAAGCCGGTCATACGGTTCCCACAACCCCCGTGTGGCCTGATAGCTTTCCAGATCATACGGATAAAAGATCATCGGGCGGCCTAATAGGGAAAACTCAAAAGGAACAGAAGAATAATCCGTGATCAAGTAATCCGTTACCACCAATAATTCGTTGATATTCATATCATGCGGGCAGTCCACTACAAAATCAGGATACTGCAGCAGCCCTGCCCCTTTGTTTACAGCCGGATGAAATTTCACAGCGAAAATATACTCATCCTTCAATGCATCATAAAGCCGGCCCCAATCAAGCGGCGCTTCAAAATGATCCGGATGCTGGTCCCTGAAAGTCGGAGCATACAAGATCACTTTTTTCTTTTGAAAGGCAGGATACCGTTTGTACAGCTCCCTCTTAATGTCCCGGATCCTGTTTTGGTCAAAAAAAAGATCGGTCCGTGGTATGCCTGTGCAAAGAAAATTTTCAGGAGGAAGCCCGAAAGCCCTCATAAAAATATGCTTCATTTTTTCAGACCCCACCACTACCCGGTCAAAATGGGCATACACTTTTTTAAACCGCTTCAATGCACGCTTGCCCCTCGTGCGGATCGTTTTGTCTTCAAGGCCAAACGTTTTAACAGCCCCTGCTGCATGCCAGAGCTGGATGCACTCCACCCCTTTTTTAAACCGGGCGGCAGCCAGGAAACCATAATAATTATCAACAATCACAAATTTCGATGTCGCAATGTTGTATATGCTGCGGATAAAATGCTGCAAATTTTTCATTTCAAACAGAAATACCTTCTCTTGCCGGACGGTTTCCGCAACACGGCGATAGCAGGAAGAAGTACAAACGAACACTACCTGAAAAGGATCGGGATGCTTTTTCAATTCCTCATACACATATAAACTGTTCTGCTCAAATGAAACGACAAATGTGATTTTCCTTTTCAAAGGAAAAATTTTACACAATGTAAACAGCACACGAAAAAGCAATAAGTATAAGGAAATGAACAGTTCCCTAACCATTTTTCACAGAGAAGAGGTCCTTCTTAATTTTTGACGTAGAGATGCCGACCGTTCGCGGCAGGTAAACCACTTCGCAATAATCCTTCAGAAAATCAAATTTGCCTTTCCAGTCATCGCCCATCACGAAAACATCGACATTGTATTTTTTGATATCGTCTATTTTTTGTTCCCACGAATGTTCCGGTATGACCTGGTCAACGTAACGGATCGCTTCCAAAATTAATTTCCGGTTTTCATAGCTGTGGTACGATTTTTTATTTTTGATTTCGTTAAATTCATCCGATGAAAGGCCGACGATTAAATAGTCGCCTAATGCTCTTGCGCGTTTCAGTAAATTGATATGCCCCCAATGGAGAAGGTCAAATGTTCCGTATGTGATTACTTTTTTCATACAGTTCTCTCCCTGCTAAATGTAATAGGCAACATTCCTGCACAATGCGACACTTTTCATTATTTTTCCCTAATCTTTACTCATTATATGTCTATTTCAAGCAGAATTCAAATACTTCTTCAAGAAGCGGGCGCCGGGTTTTCCCCTATGTAAGAGGGTCCCTCCCACAAGCGGGGAGGAACGCCATACAGTGAGCACGCCACGTAATAGAAAAAATGGCCAAAAGACACCGTACATCCCGCATTCAGTTATTCATCCGGCAGGGCAGGAGGTAGAGAAACGCGGGCGTCCGGGACTTTAGGCGCGAACACAGCCAGAGTCGCACTTATGAAAAAACAAAAAGCATGCCTCAGCGCGCCAGGTTTTCTATTTCTTTTTCCATTCTTTCCCGGTCGCGTTCCAACACCGGTTTCAAATATTTTCCGGTGTAGGAGGTTGGGTGTTCCGCAACTTTTTCCGGCGTACCGGTAGCAACTACGGTTCCGCCGCCATCTCCGCCTTCCGGTCCGAGGTCAATGATATAGTCGGCGGTTTTGATGACATCGAGGTTATGCTCGATCACAAGCACCGTATCGCCGTTTTCCACCAGCCGCTGCAGCACATCAAGCAGTTTGGCAATATCATGGACGTGAAGGCCGGTTGTCGGTTCATCCAAAATATAGAAAGAACGGCCGGTCGAACGCCGATGCAGTTCAGATGCGAGTTTCACGCGCTGCGCTTCGCCGCCGGACAGAGTTGTTGCCGGCTGACCGAGCTTGACGTAACCAAGGCCGACATCCGCGATGGTCTGCAGTTTCCGCCTGATTTTCGGAATGTTTTCGAAAAAGGAAATCGCATCTTCCACCGTCATATCGAGTACATCAGCAATATTTTTGCCTTTGTATTGAACTTCGAGCGTTTCGCGGTTGTACCGTTTGCCGTGGCATACTTCACACGGTACGTACACATCCGGCAAAAAGTGCATTTCAATTTTGATAATCCCGTCGCCGTGGCAGGCTTCACACCGGCCGCCCTTGACGTTAAAGCTGAACCGCCCTTTTTTATAGCCGCGGATTTTTGCTTCGTTCGTGGAAGCAAACACGTCGCGGATATCATCGAACACGCCGGTATAGGTCGCCGGGTTGGACCGCGGCGTCCTGCCGATCGGGGACTGGTCGATGTCAATGACTTTGTCGAGATGTTCAATACCCTTGATTTCTTTGTAAGCGCCCGGTTTTGCTTTTGCACGCTGCAATTTTTGGGCAAGCGCCTTATGCAAAATTTCATTGACAAGCGTGCTCTTTCCGGAGCCGGAGACGCCGGTTACAGCAATAAACAGGCCGAGCGGGAATTTTACATTGATGTTTTTTAAATTATTTTCTTTCGCGCCCCTGATTTCAACAAAACGGCCGTCCCCTTTCCGCCGTTCAGGCGGGAGCGGGATAAATTTCTTTCCGGATAAATACTGGCCGGTGAGTGAATCCGGATTTTTCATCACCTCGCGCGGCGTGCCGGCAGCAACAACCTTTCCGCCATGGACGCCTGCTCCCGGGCCGATGTCAATCAAGTAGTCTGCGGCAAGCATGGTATCTTCGTCGTGTTCGACAACAATAAGCGTATTGCCGATATCAGCCATTTGCCTGAGCGTTGCAATCAGGCGGTCATTGTCGCGCTGATGGAGGCCGATCGACGGTTCATCAAGAATGTATAAAACGCCTGTAAGCCTCGATCCGATCTGCGTCGCAAGCCGGATGCGCTGGGCTTCGCCGCCGGAGAGCGTGCCGGCAGAACGGCTCAGCGTCAAATAATCGAGGCCGACATTGACGAGAAAACCGAGCCGGGATTCGATTTCGCGCAGGATCAGCCGGGCGATCGCCTGCTCTTTTTCCGTCAATTCGAGATGGGCAAAAAAGGAGCGGGCTTCCGCGATCGAGTAATCCGTCACTTCACTGATATGTTTCCCGCCCACTTTCACAGCAAGGCTTTCCGGTTTCAGACGGTAACCTTTGCATTTCGGGCATGGCTGCTGAGCCATATATTTTTCCATCTGCTCGCGCGTAAAATCGGAACTGGTTTCGCGGTAACGGCGTTCGATATTGTTCAGTACGCCTTCAAATTGAATCATATTGTCGCGCACCTGGCCGAAATCATTTTCATAATGGAAATAAATCCGTTCATTGCCGGATCCGTATAAAATGATCTCCATCTGATGCTTTGGCAAATCTTTTACAGGCGTGTCCATGTCAATGCCAAAATGCTCGCACACCGCTTTTAAGAGCTGCGGATAATATTGTGAGCTGATCGGTTCCCACGGGGCGATCGCGCCTTCATTGAGCGTAAGTGAGGCGTCCGGAATGACAAGGCTTGGATCCACTTCAAGCTTTGCCCCGAGCCCGTCACATTCCGGGCAGGCGCCGAACGGGCTGTTGAACGAAAACATGCGCGGTTCCAGTTTGTCGATCGAAAAGCCGCAAATCGGGCAGGCAAGGTGCTCGCTAAACAGCAGTTCCTCTTCCCCGATCACATCAATTACCACGCGCCCGTCCGCCAATTTCAGCGCTGTTTCAAGCGAATCGGCCAGGCGGGGCTCAATTCCGTCTTTTACGACAATACGGTCAACAACGATATCAATGGAATGTTTTTTGTTTTTGTCCAGCTCAATTTCTTCGCCGAGGTCAAGCATTTCCCCGTCAATGCGGACACGGACGAAACCCTGTTTCTTAATATCATCCAGCAGTTTCACATGCCGGCCTTTTTTCCCCGATACCACCGGGGCAAGCACCTGGAGCCGTGTCCGTTCCGGGTATGCCATGATCCGGTCCACCATTTGTTCGACCGTCTGCGAAGCAATTTCAATGCCATGGTTCGGGCAGATCGGGTGGCCGACGCGGGCATACAGAAGCCGCAAATAATCATAAATTTCTGTTACCGTCCCGACGGTGGAACGCGGATTGCGGCTCGTTGTCTTCTGGTCGATGGAGATTGCCGGGGAAAGGCCTTCAATCGCATCCACATCCGGCTTGTCCATCTGCCCTAAAAATTGCCGGGCATAGGCGGACAGCGATTCAACATAGCGCCGCTGCCCTTCCGCATAAATCGTATCAAATGCGAGCGAAGATTTTCCGGACCCGGACAATCCCGTCAGCACAACAAGCTGGTCCCGCGGCAAGGTTACATCAATATTTTTTAAATTATGGACGCGGGCCCCTTTTACTTCAATTTTATCTAATACCATTGTGGTCGTCACCTGCTTTCAGTTCTAAAAGGGCATCACGGTACCGGGCGGCCTGCTCGAAGTCAAGCGCTTTTGCCGCTTCTTTCATCTTTTCTTCCAGTTCTGCAATCATCCGTATGCGTTCTTCTTTCGTCAGCGGCTTTTTCGTTTCTTCCGCTTCATACGGCGTTGCATCTTCCGCCGCATAGGTCGCGTGGATCGTATCGCGGATATCTTTTTGGATCGTTTTCGGCGTGATGCCATGTTTTTTGTTATAGGCTTCCTGGACGGTACGGCGCCGTTTCGTTTCGCTGATCGCTTTTTCCATCGAATCCGTGATTCTGTCGGCGTACATGATCACTTTGCCGTTTGCATTCCGGGCGGCGCGGCCGATCGTCTGAATCAGTGACCGTTCGGAACGCAGGAAGCCTTCCTTATCGGCATCGAGAATGGCAACAAGCGACACTTCCGGGATGTCCAGCCCTTCCCGGAGCAGGTTGATGCCGACAATACAATCATATTTGCCAAGACGGAGGTCGCGGATAATTTCAATCCGTTCGAGCGTTTTTACTTCGGAGTGGAGATACTGGACTTTAATGCCCACTTCTTTCAAGTAGTCCGTTAAATCTTCCGCCATTTTTTTCGTCAGTGTCGTGACAAGCACGCGCTCATTTTTTTCAATCCTGTCCTGAATTTCCCCGAGTAGGTCGTCGATTTGCCCTTCGATCGGCCGCACCTCAATTTCCGGATCCAAAAGGCCTGTCGGGCGGATAATTTGTTCCACCATTTTCGGCGTATGCTCAAGTTCATACGGCCCCGGTGTAGCGGATACGCAAATCATTTGCGAAATATGTTTTTCAAATTCCTCAAACCGGAGCGGCCGGTTGTCAAGCGCAGACGGCAGCCGGAACCCGTGGTCGACGAGCACCTGCTTGCGCGCCTGGTCCCCATTAAACATTCCCCTGATTTGCGGGAGCGTAACATGGGATTCGTCAATGACGAGCAGAAAATCTTTCGGGAAATAGTCCAGAAGCGTATACGGCGTCGAACCGGGCGGGCGCAGCGCCAAATGGCGGGAATAGTTTTCAATCCCGGAACAAAAGCCCATTTCCCGCATCATTTCCAGATCATAGCGCGTTCGCTGTTCGAGCCGTTGCGCTTCGAGCAGTTTACCGTTATCGCGGAGCTCTTTCAGCCGTTCTTCAAGTTCCGCTTCAATATTCCGGATCGCAATCTGCAGTTTCTCATTGCGCGTAACGAAGTGGGAAGCCGGGAAAATCGCCACATGGTCGCGGTCACCGATAATCTCGCCGGTCAGCGCGTCGACTTCGCGGATCCGGTCAATTTCGTCACCGAAAAACTCGACACGAATGCAGTGTTCATCGCGCGAAGCCGGGAAAATTTCGACGACATCGCCGCGCACACGGAACGTCCCGCGCTGGAAGTCAATATCATTGCGGGCATACTGGATATCGACAAGCCGCCGCAATAACTGGTTCCGCTCGATTTCCATCCCGGTCCGGAGCGAGACGACAAGCTCGCGGTATTCTTCCGGCGAACCTAAGCCGTAAATACAGGAGACGCTCGCAATAATAATGACATCATTGCGCTCAAACAGGGCAGACGTTGCCGAGTGCCGCAGTTTGTCAATTTCATCATTAATGCTTGCATCTTTTTCAATATACGTATCGGTTTGCGGCACGTACGCTTCAGGCTGGTAATAATCGTAATAACTGACGAAATACTCTACTGCATTGTTCGGGAAAAACTCCTTAAACTCGCTGTACAATTGCCCGGCCAGCGTTTTGTTGTGGGCAATGACAAGCGTCGGCTTATTCACTTCTTTAATCACATTCGAAACCGTAAACGTTTTTCCCGTTCCGGTCGCCCCGAGCAGTGTCTGAATCTTTTTGCCTGCACGGATGCCGTCCACAAGCTGGCGGATCGCTTCCGGCTGGTCCCCCTCCGGCTTGTATTTCGAAACAAGTTCAAAAGCATGCTGTTCCATCCATGAGCCTCCTTAAACCGGCATCATCTATTTCAACCTTAAAAGGCCGTTCTTCGTCTTTCAGTCTTTTTATTTTAACATAAATCCTGCCCCGTCTCCAACAAAAAGCGAACAAGTTTTCTATCTTTCCATAAGAAAGAACGGTAAGGATTTTCCCTACCGCTTTCAGGAACGGATGGACGTTATTTCACCGGGATTTCCAGGGCGTACCATTCTTCTTCAAGGCGTGCATTTTGCCCTTCCCATATTTTCTTCGCATCCTCAATTCCCTTATTATAGTAGTGTGCCGCAAGCTTTTCCTGAAAAAAGTCAAAATAAACCTGTGTGGCAATCACACCGATTTCTTCACCTGTCTGTTCCCAGACAAATTGCTGTATTTCCCGTAGAATCCGCTGCTTTTCCGCAGGGTCCATTTTGAATCCGGTCATGGGCGCCTCCGCCTTCATTTTTTCATTTCTTTTTTCATCTTTGCCTTCCGTATCATTGTATTAGCAAAATAAAACCCGATTGTCAATGAAGCTGCATCCACGATATATACCGGCCACGTGCGCGTATAGCCTTTATAAACGGAAGCGACAATGAGCGCAACCGTAAGGATCAGCCCAATCACCTGGTTAAACGTCACCCGCGAAAAAAAGATGACAAGAAAGCATGGAAAAACAGCGGCTACCACCAATTGAACGATCATCCTCACCCCACTCCAAGCCCTTTCTTCTGCTATCCCTATTTTTTAACATTCCGCCTGAAAATACAAGAAAAATCATTGAAAATGAATTATCTTTTGAATTCATTTTCAATGATTTCATCTGTAATGCCGCGCAACTGGCTCCGTTCGATAAATCGTTCTGCGAGCAGATCAGGCAAAATGGACGTTAAAAAGTATTGGACAGATGCAAGCCCCGAAAACCGCAAAATGGTCCGCAGCGATTCCTCGTAAATTTCCAGAAACAGCGGCTCCGGATTGCCTTTTTGAATTTCCCCAAAAGATTCATACAAAAGATCGACTTTGTCGGAAACGGATAATATTTTTCCTTCCAGCGTATCGTCCTTGCCTTCTTTGAACAAATCAAAATAAATTTCCCGGTATTCTTCCGGAAATACGCCGTTGATAAAGTTTTTCGTCATTTCTTCCTCGACCTGTTTGAACAACTCATGCAGCTCTTTTGAAGAATATTTGACCGGCGTTTTGATGTCGCCTGTAAACAGTTCCGGATAATCATGATTCAGCGCCTTTTGGTAGAGCGCGCGCCAGTCCACTTTATTGCCGGCTTTCTCTTCCACATGGCCGAAAAACTGGGCGATTTTTGCCACTTTAAAAGAATGGGCTGCCACCGAGTGTTCTTGGAATTTAAACTTGCCCGGGCAGCGGTAAATTTTTTCCAGGTCAGACAAACTTTTAAAATATTGGTGAACCCCCATCCTGCTTCCCTCCTTGCTGTCCGATTTTCTTTTCTCTATAGGATCGGGACTGGTTCTTTGATATTTCCACTATTCTAGAAAAAAATAAACCCAGCGTCAAGCAACTGGATTTAAAATCTACATGGTAAGGAAAAATGCCCCTGTAATGACGAGCAGAATCCCGAACCATTTTCTCTTGTTCATTTTTTCCGACAAAAAAAAGGAAGAGAGGATCAAGGTCCAAATATATGTAATGGAGGTTAATGGATATACAATCGTATACGGCATCATTTTCAGCAACTGAATATTCAGCAATGCCCCTAATACATAGAAAACACCGCCAATGCCAAGATTCAAAATGAAAAATCCGCTCAGCTTCAATCCTCTGGAAGTGCATTTTTTGAAAAAGAAGCCCCCCAATGACCCTAACAGCGTCATGCATAGAAGAAGTACAAGTTTAATCAGCATCCCCGCCCCCTATCAGCGCTGCCCCTGCAAAAATGATGCAAGTGCCGATGATTTTTAAAGGCGTCATATGTTCTCCCAAAAAAATGCTCCCCAGGAAAAGGGAAAAAATATACCCCATACTTAAAAGCGGGTGAAGGACAGAAAGATCCCCGAAACGAAACGCAACTATCATCAGCAATGCGCCGCAAAAATAGAGAAAGAAGCCGGTCACAAAGTATGCATCCAAAAAATGCCCGGACATTTTCCACAGCATCTGTCCGACAGAGGTGGAAAATGCCGCAAGCATAATCAGCAAAATGCCCGTTTTATTTTTACGGATCGATTGAAAAATAGAATTACCCATGGCTATCACGCTTTCTGCTTGTTAATGTTGCAAGGAAGAAAAACGGCACCGCCAGTAAAAAGTTTGGAAAAAAGTAGCGGATGTCCTGGGCCGGAATCGCCGCGAACATGGAACCGAGATTTAAAAACATCGGAACAGCCGCGAGCACAAACCGCCAGTTTCCTTTTAAAATGGCAGTAAACAAAAACAAAAGGATGAGATACAAATAGAACGCCGGCATCATAAGCACACGGAGCATCCCTTGTGAAAATGTCTGATTGATTTGCGTAATGCGCGACGAAAGTTTTGTATTCGCCAGATCTGATCCATAATCTTTATAATAGAACCATTTATAATGAACATGATATTTTTGCACATTCTTTTGGGTCATAAAATAAACGGGACGGTACTTCTCAAAATCCTTGTTCCGGAAAATCGGGCGGCGCAACTCTTCGCCGGAAATATACAGTTTCCACGAAAGCTTTTCCTGATCGTAAAAAGCTTCCAAAGCAAGTTTTGGATTTTGCCGGCATAGCGCGAACCACGTACTGAAAAAGGCTTTTTTATGGGATTTAATATACGCACGGTCAAAGTGCGGCGTAAACTTTATCCGATCAACGTCTGTCGGCTGATAATATTTTCTCCAATCCGGAATCGGCATCACCTGATTGATCACGGCTCTTTGGGCAGGCGTTATATGCCCGTTTTCCTTCACAATTCGTCCAATCTGCTGGTAAAGAATGGAATACGATTCCGTTTCATCAGCCGGAAGCACTTTGTAATGCTTGTAAACCGGGCCTGTCACAATTAGGAACGTAATGACCGCAAGCGCGAAAACGCCATACATATACAAATACCGTTTTCGCAGGAAAAAAAGAAAAATAACAATCGTTGCAAGTAACACCGGCCAGCCGTTATGCCGGTAAAAAATGACACCGCAAACGGATAAGTACAAAAACAACAAATGGGAGAACGACCGCAGCCATTTGCCGTTCGAATCAATGATCTGAATCAGCATAACCGTAAACGCCAGCAGAAAATAACTGAACAACGTATCTTTCCAAATCACGACAGAATAAAGCGGGATAAGCGGCAAAAAGCAGAAAAACGCATACCCCAGCCATAAAACCGGCTTTTTGATCCTTAATTTTTCAAATACATAAAAGACGTATCCGGTAATCAGCGCTGTCAAGATGAACTGGAAAATCACATATGATGCCGGCGTATCCCATATGTGGGCCGTAAACTTAATGAGCCATGTCATCACAGCAGGATGCCAGTCATTGTAAAAAGTGGAGTGCGCCTGCTGCCACTGATTGACAGAATCAGCCATTAAAATGCCCGGATAAAAAGCCCAGAAGTACAGAAGGGAGATCAATAAAGGCAGGATTGAAAAATAAAGAATATGCCTCCTGGGAACATCCCCTTCTGCCCGGCTCTCTGTTAAAGAATACAGTATTTTGACCGCCAGCAGCATGGCAAATAGCAAAAACACAATCGTTGCAAGATAAATAAGGCAGTTTATCAAAAAGGGCTGGTGCGCCAGATGCTGCTGCGGCCCTTTTAAGGCAAATGTGACAATGACCGAGAGCACAAGGAAAAAAAGAAAAGAACCCCATTTTAAAGGGCGCTTCATCCGGCCAATATTCCAAAAAATGGCACCGTATGCCAGAAAGCTACCGGCCAGCGCGAAAAAAACCGGATACCAGCCGGGCACGCTTTTAAAAGAATAAGAAAAAAGCAGAAAACCGGGCCCTACCAAGATGCCGATCACTAAACTAAGTACCGCCTGCATGGTCTTTTGATGCGCAAACATTACCTGCTCCATTCCTTTTCTCTTTTTAATTCTTCGTAGACGGTGTGAAGCTCCATTTCATATTGCTTACGGGAGTGGCTGACAACCGTATCCAGAATGAGCGCACTGGCAAAAGAAAGCATGGCCATCAGGACAAGACCGACTGCCAGGATCGCTGACGGTACTTTTGTAATGTAATGGGTGTGGAAAAATTCCACAATAACCGGCACGCCCGCTACGAGCCCGAGAATAAGCAAAATGACTGCCCAAAATGTGAAAAATAGCATCGGTTTGTAATCTTTAAAAAGGGTAAAAATCGTTTTGATTACCTTCAGGCCGTCAGAAAAAGTGTTGAGTTTTGACTCGCTCCCTTCCGGACGATCGCGGTAGTCAATGGGAATTTCTTTGATTTTAAATCCTTTATCGAGCGAATGGATGCTCATCTCCGTTTCAATTTCAAAACCTTTGCTTACCACAGGAAAAGAACGTACAAACAAGCGGTTAAATGCACGGTATCCCGTCATAATATCCTGGATATTGCTTTTGTAAAGCTTGTTGATTAAACTTCTTACCAAATTGTTTCCCAGGTTATGAAAAGCCCGTTTATTTTCTTTTTCGTAAGTGCCGTTTGACAGCCTGTCCCCAATGGTCATATCGGCTTCGCCTGTTTTTAAAGGCTCTAACAATTGATGTACAAATTCAGCAGGATACGTATCATCCCCGTCTACCATTACATAGTAATCTGCATCAATTTCAAAGAACATGGCTCTTACGACATTGCCTTTTCCCTGGCGCGGTTCTTTTTTTACAATGGCCCCGTTTTCCCGGGCAATTTCATATGTACGATCCGTTGAATTATTATCATAAACATATATGTCCGCGTCAGGCAACTCTCTCTTAAAGTCCCGGATCACCTTTGCAATCGTCAGTTCTTCGTTATAACAAGGAACCAAGACGGCTGTTTTCATTGTTGCTCCTCCAAATCATTACTGATTTTATCATTCGCCATACAGTACTGAACTATTATAGCACGAGGAGAAATTTTAGTGAAAGAGTGTTTCAGGATTTTTCCGGATTTGCCGGGACCTTTTTTCCGTTTTGTTGCCATGGTTCCGCTCACCGGGTACACGAAAAGAACACGCTTCGTGAACGTGCTTTTTTTTGTGCATTTCAGGCTCAAGAAAACAGAAATGTCAGCTGCACGGTTGCCCTCTCAGCTGAACTTGAATGGAAAATGTGCTTTCCTTCACCTGTCAAGCGATGGAAAGGATTAGCCGAACCGTCCTGAAATATAGTCTTCTGTCTGCTTCGATGCAGGATTTGTAAACATTTTGGTTGTTTCAGCGAATTCCACCACCCTGCCATTCAAAAAGAAAGCGGTATGTCCGGACACGCGCATCGCCTGCTGCATATTATGGGTGACGATGATGATTGTGTATTGCGCCTTCAACTCAAGGATCAACTCCTCAATTTTTGCGGCCGATACCGGATCAAGCGCCGATGCCGGTTCGTCCATTAAAATAATACCCGGTTCAACCGCGAGCACCCTTGCAAGCACAAGCCTTTGCTGCTGCCCGCCGGAAAGCCCCGCGGCAGATGTATGAAGGCGGTCTTTCACTTCATCCCACAGCGCAGCCTGAAGCAAACATCTTTCTACCATTTCATCAAGCACATGCCGGTTTTTAACGCCGTGGATGCGCGGTCCGTACGCGACATTATCGTAAATGGACATCGGAAACGGATTCGGGCGCTGGAAGACCATGCCGACCTTTTTTCTTAATTGGACAACATCCGTTTTCGGCGCATAAATATTTTCGTCTCCAATCGTAACATGGCCTTCCATTCGGAAACCGGGGATGTTGTCATTCATTCGGTTCAACGTCCTTAAAAACGTGGATTTTCCGCATCCGGACGGGCCGATCAGTGCTGTTACATGCTTTTTTGGAAATGCCAGATTGATATCGTAAAGGGCCTGGAAGTTTTTATAAAACACATTTACATGCTCGGCACGGATAGCCGTTTGGTTGTCTGCCCGTTTTTCCAATACTGTTGCCATTTTGCATTTCTCCTTTTCCACCAGGATTTAGCCAAAAAAGCCGGATAAGTAATCCCTTGTTTGTTGTTTTTCCGGTTTAGTAAACATTTTCGTCGTGTCCCCCGCTTCGATCAGTGCACCCATGTAAAAGAAGGCAGTTTTGTCAGAAATGCGGGCGGCCTGCTGCAAATTGTGCGTGACAATGGCAACGGTATAATCTTTTTTCAGTTCGAGCATCAGTTCCTCAATTTTACCGGTTGAGACCGGATCGAGCGCCGATGCTGGTTCATCAAGAAGCAGGACATCCGGGTTCATGGCGAGCGCCCTTGCGATACAAAGCCGCTGCTGTTGGCCGCCTGATAGGGCAAGCGCGGACGTATGCAGGCGGTCCTTCACTTCATCCCATAATGTAGCTTTTTTTAAGCTTTCTTCGACAATTTCTTCCAGCCATGCTTTTTTCTTCACGCCATGGTGCTTTGGGCCGAACGCGACATTTTCAAAAACCGATTTTGCGAACGGATTCGGGCGCTGGAACACCATGCCGATATGCTTTCGGATTTCAAAAACGTCCGCGCACGAAAGGGTGATGTCGGCTCCTTTATAAAAAATCCCGCCGGACATCCTGCAGCCTGCAATTTCATCATTCATGCGGTTCAGGCTCCGCAAAAAGGTGGATTTTCCGCATCCGGACGGGCCGATTAATGCCGTCACCTGATGTTCGGGAAACGCGAGGCTAACATTTTGGATCGCTGCTTTTTCCCCGTAAAAAACACTTAAATTTTTGGTTTCGATGATAATGTTCTGTGCTTCCGGCATCTGCCCAGGGATTTCAACCGCGGGTAGCACTATTTTTTCATTCCGTGCCAGCATCGATACTGCCATGGGTCATTCCTCCTTTTATTGTGAAATGATTCAGGTGGATCTGTTTTTTGTCTTGGCTAAGTTGTTAGTTTTTGAACATCCCCACTTATCCGGTTGCGAAGCTGTTGCTTTTAAGCCTGCCATGCACCAATTTGGAAGCAGGCACGGCACGTTTCCAAATGGATACGGCGCCTTCATTGCAACGTCATCCGGTTGTGGAGCCATTTGCCGATAAACCTTGCTGAAAAATTAAAGATGAGCACAAAAAGGATCAGCACTGCGGACGCGCCGCTTGATACGGATGCGGCATCCGGCATGAGGCCTTCACCGTTGATTTTCCAAATATGCACAGCCAATGTTTCAGCCGGGCGGAGCGGGTTCAGCGGAGAATTCATGCTGAACGGGTTCCAGTTTGAAAAATCAAGATTCGGCGAGCTCATGCCTGCTGTATAAATAAGGGCTGCTGCTTCGCCGAAAACGCGCCCGGAGGCCAAAATAATCCCGGTGATGATCCCCGGCAACGCAGCCGGCAGCAGCACCGATTGAATCGTTTCCCATCTTGACACCCCAAGTGCAAGGCCTGCTTCCCGCTGCGCTGGCGAAATGGCACGGAGTGAATCTTCCACGACCCGGACCAGCAGCGGCAAATTGAAAAGCGCCAATGCAAACGCGCCGGACAAAATCGAAAATCCCCAGCCCATCGACAGGACAAAGAACAGAAAACCAAACAGCCCGACCACAATAGACGGAAGCGAAGACAACACTTCAATCGCCGTCCGGAGCAAATCCGTCAGCCGGTTTTTCCGTGCATACTCTGCCATATAAATGCCTGCGCCAAGTGCGATTGGCATGCTGATCGCCATTGTCAGCACGAGTAAATAAAAGGAATTGAACAACTGCGGCCCGATTCCCCCGCCTTCTTTAAAGGCTTGGGGAGGGGACGAAATGAATGACAAGCTGACGTGCGGCAGCCCTTTTACAAGAATGTATCCGACGAGCCCCGCAAGAATGGCGACGATAAACATGGCAATGAAGTAAAGAACAGATGTTGCGATACGGTCTGCCATTTTTGTTTTCATGCTGCATCCCTCCTGCGGCCGATAAAACGGACGATGATGATAAAGACGAGCGACATGAGCAGCAGCACGAGCGCCAGCGTCCAAAGCGCGTTATTTTCCACGCTTCCCATCACGGTATTGCCCATGCCCATCGTTAAAATGCTTGTTAAAGTGGATGCCGGTTCGAACAATGAACGGGGCATCACCGTTGCGTTGCCAATCACCATCTGCACCGCGAGTGCTTCGCCGAATGCCCGGGCCATCCCGAAAATAACAGCCGTTAACAGGCCCGGCCGCGCCGTCCGCAGCACAACTTTGTAAGTCGTTTGCCAGCGCGTCGCCCCAAGTGCAAGCGAGGCTTCCCGGAGCGAATCGGGCACAGCCCGGATTGCATCCACCGACAGACTCATCACAGTCGGCAAAATCATGACCGCAAGCACAATAGTTCCTGCCGCAATGCCAAAGCCGCTTCCTGATATATGTTCACGAAGAAAAGGAACGACGACGCTTAATCCAATAAATCCGTAAACAACCGACGGAATGCCTACAAGCAATTCGATGACCGGCTGCAACATTTTTTGCCCCCGTTTAGCGGAAATTTCCGTCATAAATACAGCCCCGCCGATTGCAAGCGGCGCACAGACGATAGCGGCAAGAAATGTGACGGCAAAGGAACCGGTTATCATAGGCAAAGCCCCCGCAACCGGGTTTCCGGCAGCATCCTTTTTGCCCGGGTTCCAGTCTTTTCCAGTGAAAAATTCTAGGACACTGGCATGATGTTCAAAGAAAAGGGCAAGCCCTTTTGTTGCGACAAAAATAAAAATCGATGCGGCAACAACCGCCATCAAAGCAATGCAAATCAGTGTCATCATTTTCCCGCGCCGTTCTATTTTGATTTTCGAACGCGGCTTAGCTTTATTTTTGACAACCTGTTCTGTCCATTTGAGTGCATTTTCACTCACGTTGTTCAAATCCCCTTCCGGTTACGGTTTCTAAAAACGGGCATGGTTGCCGCTTTGATTTCCGGATGAATTTCTACTTTGCGAGCAACCTGCTTTGCCCGCTCGGCTGTTTGTGCTTTTACACGGTCTATCCTTTTCAGTTGCGGTTTTGAAAAAAGAGCATGGTTGCCGCTTGTTTGTCGAACTCATTTTGTTTTCGAACAACCTATTTTACCCGCTCGGCTGCTTGTGCTTTTACTTGGTCTATCCCTTTCAGTTGCGGTTTTGAAAAACGGGCATGGTTGCCACTTTGATTGCCGAACTCATTTCTGCCTTGCGAGCAACCTATTTTACCCGCTCGGCTGCTTGTGCTTTTACATGGTCTATCCTTTTCAGTTGCGGTTTTGAAAAACGGGCATGGTTGCCGCTTTGATTGCCGAACTCATTTCTGCTTTGCGAGCAACCCGCTCTGCCCGCTTGGCTGCTTGTGCTTTTACATGGTCTATCCTTTTCAGTTGCGGTTTTCAAAAAAGGACAAGACAAGCAGAAATGTGCCGCCGGACGTGCCCCGGATAACCGGAAACCGTATCGTTCTGGCGATCATTCTGCTGCTTGCATCAGTTCAGAGCTCCGCAAAGTTTTAAATCCACTTTATTTTGTTGTAACGTTTCCGCTTGCATCCCGTTCAACTTGCATTTCAGAAATAGGCATGTACCCGAGTTTCGGAACGAAGTTTTTTTGCACTTCATCCGAAAGCATGTAATCTATAAACTTTTTCGTTAAGCCTTTTGCCTTTCCTTTTGTGTACATATGTTCATAAGCCCAAATTTTCCATTTGTTTGTTTTGACGTTCTCTTCTGTCGGTTCAACGCCGTCCACTTTTAAAGCTTTGACTTTATTGTTCATATAAGAGAATGCGAGATAGCTGATAGCCCCCGGTGTTTCGTTGACAATTTTTTGCACAGTACCCGAAGAGTCCTGTTCCTGCGCCTTCACTGCAGTAGCGCCATCTAAAGCCTGTTTTTCAAAGACGGCCCGTGTGCCAGATCCTTCCGCACGATTGATCACAACGATTTTCAGGTCTTTTCCGCCGACTTCTTTCCAGTTTTTAATTTTTCCAGTGAAAATGCCGATCAGCTGCTGTTTTGTCAGGTTATCGACGCCGATATCCTGATTTGCAACCGGCGCAAATCCGACAACCGCAACTTTATGGTCCGTAATTTTGCTTGCGTCAATGCCGTCTTTTTCCTCGGCAAAAACGTCAGAATTCCCGATTTGGACAGCGCCTTCCGCAACTTTGCTCAATCCAGTTCCGCTGCCGCCGCCCTGTACGTTAATGGTTGCTTCAGGATGATCATTCATATATTGTGTCGCGGCTTCCTGCACAAGCGGCTGGAGTGCGGTTGAACCGACAGCCGTGATGCTTTCCTGTTTTGCGCCCTTGCCGGATACTGTCGTCTCTTTTGTGTTCCCGCACCCGGCTGCAATCACTGCGAAAATCGTGAATAAGCCAAATACCGCTGCAAACTTTTTCTTCATTTTTTTGCCCCCTGTTTTTTATTGGCTTGCTCCTTGCACTTTTAAAGATAATCGTGCGGTATTAAGCAGATATGAATGGAATGTTAAGAGTTTGTAAAGATGATAGAACCAGGTGTAAGATTTTAAAGGGTGATTGTCACATTTTAGGCAAAAACATAAAAAATAGAAGAAACCGGTTTGTTTATAATAGAAGTAACAGAGGCTGAACGGAGGTATAAAATTGAAATCGGTCGTGATCATTGGCGGGGGCATTACGGGCCTTACCGCATTGTACGAGCTTCATAAACAGATTGAAAAAACAGGGGCACAGGTATCCTTGGCCCTTGTGGAAGAAAATCCGGAAGCCGGCGGAAAGCTCCGTACCGTCCGGAAAGAGGGTTTTATTATGGAAACGGGCGCGGATTCGATCGTTGCCCGCAAAAAAGGGGTAGCCGGGTTTTTGAAAGAACTTGGGCTTGAAAACCGGATCCGCCACAATGCTACCGGCATCTCGTATCTTTACCGGGAAGATGGGTTAAAACCGATTCCGCGAGAGGCAGTGTTTGGCATTCCGGCAAGTTTGGATGCCCTTTTTGGCAGCGAACTTGTTTCAACGAAAGGGAAACTGGCAGCGCTGAAAGATTTGTTTACGAAAAACCATTCTTTTACAAAAGACAGTTCAGCCGGAGAATTTTTGGAGGCTTTTTTCGGCAAAGAACTGGTGGAGAAACAAATTGCGCCGGTGCTGTCCGGCGTTTACTCCGGCAATTTGTATGAACTGACATTGGCGACAACAATGCCGTTTCTTGTCGATTATAAAAATCGGTATGGCAGCATTATGAAGGGTTTGTCCGAACATAAGCAAACTTTCTTGTCTCCTGAGAAGAAAAAATTTGTATCGTTTAAAAACGGTTTGTCCGAACTGGCTAGCCGCCTCGAGGAAAAGGCAGCGGGTGCTGACATTATAAAAGGGGTAAAAGCAGTTGCGCTTGAACGGCACGAAAAAGGCTATACTGTTGTATTGTCGGACGAGCGCAGGCTTAAAGCAGATGTGGTGGTGCTTGCCGTACCGCATGCTGCAGCGAAGAAACTGCTTGCGAACCCTGCTTTGGATGAGGAATGGGATCAGTTTAAGGCCGCTTCGGTGATCACCGTTTATCTTGGTTTTGACGTGCCGGATGCAGTCTTGCCGAAAGACGGGACAGGTTTTATTGTTTCCGGCGGAAGCGGGCTCGTTTGCAATGCCTGCACATGGACAAGCCGGAAATGGCCGCACACGTCGAAAAATGGACGCCTGCTGTTGCGCTTGTTTTATAAAGACGCGGATGCCGCACTGTTTAACCGGCTGAATGCGATGGATCAGGAGGGCCTGATTGAAACGGCGCTGAAAGATGTGCGGCAGGCGCTCGGGATAAGTGCACAGCCAGTGGCAGCGGAAGTGACAAAATGGCTGGGCAAGATGCCGAAGTACGATTTGCACCACCGTCAGAGGGTAGAAGCGCTAACCAAAAAGCTATCAGCAAGCGACCCGGACGTGGTGCTCGCCGGTTGCTCTTACTACGGCGTCGGCATCGCCGATTGCATCGTGAATGGAAAAGAAACGGCGGGAAAGGTAATGGAAAAACTAAGGGAGCAGGGCAGTTTAAATGTGTAAATCATGTATTGCCGAATGGACAAAATTTGCAGTTCGCCCCCTTTTGTCCTTCATCCCGCTTATGAAGGACATTTCGGTCCGCAGCTCTTGCTTTTTTGTCTTTCATCCCGCTTATGAACACCTCCCATATCCGCAAAAAGCAACAGGCCGGGCACTTTTAAACAGCGTCCGGCCTGGTTTGCGTCCGTGGCAGGGTGACTATAAAGGTGCTGCCTTTTCCTTCCTCGCTTTCCACTCGGATCTTGCCATGGTACGATTCAACAAGATGCTTAACGATTGCAAGACCGAGCCCGGTGCCGCCGGACTGCCTTGACCGGGCTTTATCGACCCGGTAAAACCGTTCAAAGATGCGCGGCAAATCCCTTTCAGAAATGCCAATGCCTGTATCGCTTACAATCAAGTCCAGTTCATTTTCCCTTTCGATCAGGCTGATTTCAATCCTGCCTTTATCCGGCGTATAGGCAATCGCGTTCGTTACCAAATTCAACAGGATTTGGCGGAGACGGTCTTTGTCTGCTTCCATCATGACGTGCCGCTTTTGTGGCAGGACAAGTTCCAGCTGTTTCTTTTCTATTCTCTTCCGCATCGTTTGGGCGGTCTCTGCGACAACATCCACCACATTGAGCTGTTCCATTTTCAACGGAATGCGGTGCTGCTCGATCCTGGACAAATCGAGAATGTCGGAAATGAGCCGGTGCAGCCGGTCAGACTCGTCATAGATGATCTTTAAAAATTCCCTGAGTGTCGCTTCATCATACATGGCACCGTCCAGAAGCGTTTCCGCAAACCCTTTGACAGAGGTGACAGGCGTTTTCAATTCGTGGGAGACATTTGCAACAAACTCGCTGCGGATCTGCTCAAGTCGTCTCGTTTCTGTTACGTCGTGCAGGACCGCCACAACGCCGCGCAGCTCTCCGCTCTCCCCGACATATGGCGCAATATGGGCATCGAGAATGCGCTCTTTCGGGTAATAAAGATGGACCTCGTCCCGAAACCGTTCACCCGTTTTTAATGAACGATCGATCAGCTGGCTGAGCCCGAAACTTTTTCCCGCTTCGATATGGCGCTTTCCAATCAATTCGCCGGACGACAAACCCGTCATTTCTTCCATTGCCCGGTTCACGAGCATGATCCGCCCCGATGTCTGAATAAGCATGACCCCGCTGTCCATATTTTCCAATACGGCGGTCAGCTGCTGCTCGTTTTCATCAATCTCGTTCATTTGCTGCTTTAAGTTATGGGCAAGATTATTAATGGCTTTTGTCAGCTGCCGCAATTCCCCGCTTGCATTGACACGGACACGGCTGTCATAATCTTTTTCAATCAGGCGGTTGCTAACCTCAATGCTCGCTTCAATCGGGCGCGTAAATTTCCGTGCCAGCACATAGCTGATCCAGCCGGAAATGAGGAAGGCCACCGCCATTGCAAGCCCGAGGCTGAACCACAATCCTTTTAGCACAGCATCAATCCGGTTAAGCGCAATGGAGGTCCGGATGACTGCGATAACTTTCCCATTTTCTTTTACCGGATTTGCGACATACATCATATTGTACCCGAGCGTATGGCTTGAGCGGATGGACTCACCGCTTGCTTTATGCTGCCTTATAACCTGCCTGAATTCCGGTCGGTTTGCGTGATTTTCCATCTTTGCCGGATCATCGTCCGAATCTGCGAGCACTTTCCCGTTTGTATCAATGATGGTAATACGCGGTTCGTGGTTGGAATAATAATGCCGGACTTTTCCTTGCAGTACATCCGGCTTGTCTTTGAATGTTTGCGGACGGATCGTTTTCATCAGTAGATCTGCATCCTGGGAAAGCTGCGTGCGCGCCATGTCCATATATGTATGTTGAATCATATCAGCAACGAAAAAGCCGATGGCCAGCAATACGGCGGCCAAAATCGATAAAAATGCAATAAAAATGCGGATCCATAATTTATTCATTGCATAGCCCTTTCCTGCTACATCACTTCCATTTTATAGCCAAAACCCCTGACTGTTTTAATATATTGCGGCTGTTTCGTATCTTCTTCCATTTTTTCGCGAAGGTGGCTGATGTGTACGTCGACGATTCTTGTATCACCCGCAAAATCGAAATTCCAAACAGCATTAAGCAGCTGGTCGCGACTTAACACTTTTCCTGCATGGTTTGCCAAATACAAAAGCAATTCGAATTCTTTCGGGGTCAGCTCCAGTTTTTTCTCTTTAAAATAGGCTTCGAATTGTTCCGGTAAAATGCGCAGGTCGCCCACTTTTATCGCCTCAGCGGTTTCTTCTTCTGTTTTTGTTTCTGCCCGCCGCAGGATCGCTTTCACACGTGCCACCACTTCCCGCGGGCTGAACGGTTTTGTAATATAGTCGTCTGCCCCGAGTTCAAGGCCGAGAATTTTATCCAGTTCATCGCTTTTGGCTGTCAGCATTAAAATGGGCGTATTGATTTTCCCAAGCCGCAGCTGCTTGCAAACGTCCATGCCGTCCATGCCCGGAAGCATCAGATCGAGAATAATGACATCAAGTTTTTCTCTCCTCGCTGTATCATATCCCTCGTTTCCGTCACTGGCAGTCAGCACTTCAAAACCGGCTTGCTCGAGATTGAATTTTAAAAGGGTCACAATGGATGGTTCATCATCCACAACCAAAATTTTTTTAGCCATCTGTTATAGCCCCGCTCCCCGACTTGTTTTTCTTCATTGTATCGTGCCTGCTTTTCCATTGTAAAGCCGGATTTCAAGCATTCCGCGCGCGGCCGGAAAATATGTAAATGTTAAGCGTACATTTGGATGAGAAATACTGCCAGAACGGCAATAAGATTCGGCAATCCGAACAGGAAAAAAAGCATCGTCAGGCTGAATCTTGATTGGTGATGTTCTTTTGTTTCAGAAAAATAGTTAGCCCGTGTCTCCATGCCGCCCACAAACGCCCCCATCGTGATGCCGGAGAAAACAATCCCAATTGCTGCCGCTATCCCGCAGATCCAATAGGTTTTTGAAAAATCCCTGGTAAACAGCCCTGCAATGATGCCAGCCGCAGCAATGATCATTCCGGTTATAACAGCATATGCCTTCAATTTTTGCCCCCTCCTTTTCTTTATTGTTATATTCAGCCTCCGTCATAAAATGTCCTGCTTTTAAGACGTCTCTTGTTGCGTGTTTTTTAAATCTCCTTCCCACACGCAGAGAGTTTTGATTGAAAGATTCCTACCATTTTGTTATATTAAAAATGATCGTTAAAAGATAAAGCATGGACGCCCGGCTTCGAATATTGCGTATTGTCACCCTGCCGGCCCGGGGATGTCCGGCTGGCAAAATGGATGGATATAAACGCAACGCTAGACGGATAATGATTAACATATAGGAAAAAGGTGATCTGGAAAATGGCATTTGTAATTACCCAACCGTGCATCGGCGAAAAAGCGGCCGAATGCGTGGATGTATGCCCCGTGGATTGTATTGCCGAGGGGGAAGACCAGTACTTTATCGACCCGGATATTTGCATCGATTGCGGCGCTTGCCAGGCAGTTTGTCCGGTAGAAGCCATCTATCATGAAGAAGAACTGGAAGAAGAGGATATGGCCTTCCTGGAAAAAGCCCGCAAATTTTATTCAGAGTAAAAATAACCCCCGCACCATATGCGGGGGTTATTTTTAAAACCGGGCGTTGGCACGGCTTAATCAATCGCATTCCGGACTTCTTTCACCATTTCGGATACGGAGACGAGCCCGCCGCCGGAAAGGTACCAGTAGCCCGGGTCAAGGTAAACGATATGTTTGTTCTTGTAAGCATTCGTTTTCTTGACGAGGTCGTTTTCGATGATGCTCTTGGCATTTCCGCCCTGCCCGATGGCTGCATCACGGTCAATGACAAACAAATAGTCCGGATTGGTTTTCATGATATATTCAAATGACACATTCTGCCCGTGAATGGATGCTTTGATGTGTTTGTCCGCAGCCGGCACACCGAATACGTCGTGAATGATGCCAAATCGCGAACCCGGCCCGAACGCGCTCACTTTTCCGCCGGTCGTCAGGACAATCAACGCTTTGCCGTTCACTTTTTCCGCTTTTGCATGCAGGCTGTTGATTGAATCATCAATATCGGCCAATTGCTTTTTCACGGCATTTTCTTTATTGAAAATTTTGCCGAGCGTTTCCATATTCTGTTTAAAGGAATCCATATACTTCGTTGGATCCAGCCCCATATAAACCGTCGGGGCAATTTTCTTAAATTCCTTGTAGTTGTCCCGCTGCCTGCCGGAAATGATGATCAGGTCCGGATGGATTTCACTGATCTTGTCAAAATCCGGTTCCATGACGCCGCCGACATTTTCATACTTGCTGCTTTTGTATTTTTTCAAATATGACGGAAGATTGTCCTGCGGCACACCTGTCACTTTAATGCCCAACTTATCCATCGAATCCAGCACACCAAAGTCAAACACGACGACTTTCTTTGGGTTTTCCGTGACTTTCGTGGTTCCAAGTTCATGCTTTACAGTTATTTTCTTTGATGAGGCACTGCTACCCCCGGCGCTTTCTTTCGTTCCGCACCCGGCAGCAAATACTGCTAACAACAAAATCATGACTCCAGCTAAATAGCGCTTTCTCATCTCAAATCCCCTTTTCATCCGTAATATAAGCAAAACTTATTTTGACAGTAATCCTGAATTTGAATATCCATATCGTAAATTTCCTTTAAAACAGAAGGGCGAATGATGTCATCCGTTTTTCCCTGTTTTACGATTTTCCCGTCTTTCATCGCCACAATGTAATCCGAATAAAACGAGGCGAAATTAATGTCGTGAATGACAATTAAAACGGTTTTGCCCAGCTCATCGGCAAGCTTGCGCAACACTTTCATAATCTGGACCGAATGTTTCATGTCAAGATTATTTAACGGTTCATCAAGCAAAATATACTCCGTGTTCTGGGCCATAACCATTGCGATGTAAGCGCGCTGCCGTTGCCCGCCGCTCAGTTCATCAAGGTACTGGTTCTCGTATTCTTCCAATTCCATATAGGCAATCGCTTGATCAATCATTTTTTGATCCGCATCCGTGAGCCGCCCTTCTGAATGCGGAAAGCGCCCGAATGCGACAAGTTCCCTTACTGTCAGCCGGATGTTCATATGATTGGACTGCTTCAGGATGGATATTTTTTTCGCCAGCTTTTTACTGTTTGTACGGCTGACGGCCTCCCCGTCTATGTATACATCCCCTTCATCCGAAAATTCAAGCCGGCTGATGATCGAAAGCAGGGTGCTTTTCCCGGCACCATTTGGCCCGATAAAAGAAGTGATTTTTCCTTTTGGAATTTTAACAGACACATGGTCAATGACCTTCTTGCTCCCGTAGCTTTTTAAGACATTCATCACATTTACCATGCGCGACTCTCCTTTAAAAGTAAGTAAATAAAATAGATGCCCCCGGCAAAATTGATGATGACGCTGAGCGGAACAGAGAACTGGAAGACTCTTTCCACAAGCAACTGCCCTCCTGTCAGGAAGACGACGCTGATCAGCATTGCACCCGGTATAAGGATTGTATGCCGGTATGTATCAAAAAATTGATAAGCGACGTTGACAACGAGCAGGCCAAGGAATGTGATCGGCCCGACCAACGCTGTCGAGACGGAGACAAGGATGACGACAATCAAAAGCAGATGCCGCACTACCCGGTTATAATCGACACCAAGGTTGACCGCCTGATCCCGCCCGAGCAGCATCACATCCATAAACTTGGCAAAACGCAAATAATACAACCCGCACAATACAACAAGCACAAAAGAAACCCACAGCAAATGGACATTCACATTGTTGAAGCTGGCAAACATTTTATCCTGCAGCACCTGAAACTCATTCGGATCGATCAGCATTTGCATAAAAGAAGTGAAACTGCCGAATAAAGTGCCAAAAATCATCCCGATCAATAGCAGAAAATACATATTTTGCCTGCCCCGGCGAAGAATCAAATGGAACAAAACGGCAGAAAACAGCACCATCGCCACAAGTGAAACCACAAAATTGACATGGTTCTGCATCATCGTTAGCGTTTTGGCCCCCATTGCAAAAACGACCGCCGTCTGGATCATGAGATAAAGGGAATCCAGCCCGAGCACGTTCGGCGTTAAAATGCGGTTGTTCGTAATCGTCTGAAAAATAAGGCTTGAAAAGGCAATCGCACAGCCGGTCAGAATGATGGCGAAAATTTTCCGGATTCTTGACGGGATAATATAGTTGAAATCCCAGTAAGACCCGATGCAAATATACGCTGCTATGAGGCCCGCTGCGATTGCGGCAAGCATAAGCAGTTTTGAACGACTATGCATAAGCGTGTCTCCTCAGCAGCAAATATACAAAAATGCCACTCCCGATGATGCCGGCTGTTAAACTGATCGGCACTTCATATGGATAAATGACAAGGCGCCCCAAAATATCGCAAAATAGCAGGAACACTGCCCCAAGCAGCGCCGTCACCGTAATGCTTTTTTTCATATGGTCGCCGCGGTAAATGGACACAATATTTGGAATAATTAAGCCCAGAAACGGGATGGTGCCGACTGTCAGTACAGTTGCCGAAGTAATCAGCGCGACAAGGGCAAGGCCGATATTGACCACCTGCTTGTAATTCAGGCCAAGGTTTTTGGCAAAATCTTCCCCCATGCCGGCGACCGTAAACCGGTTTGCGAACACATACGCGACCAAAACGGCGGGAACTGCTAAATAAAGCATCTCGTACTTCCCTTTCAGCACGCCTGAAAAATCGCCTTGCAGCCATGAGGACAGGCTCTGGATTAAATCGAATTTATACGCAAAGAAAGTCGATACAGAGCTTACGATATTGCCAAACATCAGCCCGACAAGCGGGATGAAAATTGTATCGTTCCATTTAATCCGGCCCAGTATTTTCATGAACAGCAAGGTGCCAGCCAGTGCAAAGCAAAAAGCAACCGCAATTTTGATCAGCGGGCTTGCCGCCGAAAACAGAATGATCGCAACCAAAATGCCGAGCCGGGCACAGTCCATCGTGCCGGCTGTCGTCGGGGAGACAAATTTATTTCTCGTCAACTGCTGCATCACAAGGCCGCAGATGCTCATGCCCATGCCTGCAATGATGATGCTGATCAGACGCGGCAGGCGGCTTGCCAGCAAAATTTCCGTCTGCTCCCTGCTTAAATGGAGCATATCCGCCGGTCTGATATTTTCTGCGCCGATGAAAATTGAAATGATGGACAGGACGGCAAGCAGGGGCACTAAATATCTTTTTTTCATTCCATTCGTACTCCCCCGTTTCTTTTGTCAGCTCGTTGTAATTGATTTTCATTATCAATTATAATTATATTGATAGTGAGAATCATTGTCAATTAAGTTTTCAATATTTTTAACGTGTTTTCCATAGAAAACAGGTTTTGAATTTTGACAGATAGAATTGCAAGGATCATAGTCAACGAAAAACGCAACCGGCCTTTTGAAATCGCCTCCGTACGAGATGGTCAGTGACAAACGCAATTGTGGTTACGATGTGTCGATGAAAAAAGCGGCGGGACCTCCTTTTGGAAGTTTCCGCCGCTTTCTATTTTCCGGTCATCCCGCCTGGTCCGGATCCCAGTTGATGTTATTTTCTACGGTCAATATGCCAAGTTCATGATGCTCGCCTTCATAAAGCGCGCCCTGGGCAAAGCGCATTTCCCCGTTCGTATCGATGACTTCAAGTTTGCAATAAGCCGGGCTTTTCTGTAGGGCACGGTAAAATTCATCCGTATTGCGAACGGGCTCGCCGTTGCATTTGGAAATCACTTCACCGATGGAAAGCCCCATTTTCTCCGCTTTTGAACCCGGTATGATCCCTAAAACGATCATGCCGTTGTTCTGCTGTGTAAAATAATACGGTGCGTTGTTTTCACGCATCCGGTGGCGAATGGAGATCCATGCTCTCGCGACAATGGCAAAAACGGCTGCTGCTGCAGGAAAATAAGGAAAATAGAGCCCTGCTGCTCCGATTGCGGTCGTCATGATGCCCGCCCAAATAACCCAGGTCCCGATCCGCTTCAATGCAGATTGCGGTAAAGTGCTCTGGATTTGGTGCTGGAAACCGATTAAAAACGGGACAAGCACCAGTGAAAACGTATGTCCACCCCAGTTCACAACAGGCCACCATGAAGCGGTGACCGAAAGCGGGCCTGCGGGCAGAAAACAAACGACCGGCACAAGCCAGAGTTTTTTGGCCACAAATGCACCGACATTCAAACCGCGCCGGCTTTTCCGCAGTTTCGGGGAAACATGCTTCGTGCCGCTTGTCCTCAGCAGCACGCCTTCCGCTAACAAAAGAAGACCTGCTAAAATGGAGAGCCCGGCAACCATCGCATCGGTTGTGCCGCTCATCCAATCCGGCAGTTGAACCGGCAGCCATGTGAAAACAAAAAACAGGAGTACCGGTATGACCAAGGTAAATGCCGGTGAGAGAAACCGGAATTGGCCTACGAGCGAAAATAAAATCGTCGCAGCCGCCACCGCAGCAAGAACAGGCCATGACACTTCAACCCCCGCCGCCACTGAGAGAGCGGAAAGGATCAACCCGCATATGAGCCCGGCAGGAAATAAAGACCGCAGTTCAAGCGATCCTTTATAAATCCTGATATGAAAATCGTTTCTTTCCCGCTTCACTCTTGCCGCACCAGAAACGAGCGCGAGCAACAGCGCATAATAGAATATCGGATGGAGAAAAAATCTTCCGATGCCTTTTAACACTTCAATGAGCCAAATCTGTTCCAACCGAAACACCATCCCCCGCACGTACCTATTTGTAGTATTATTTTAGCAGATTTTGGCGAAAAGCGCTTCGAAATTCCGGATTTTGTATGTGTCAAGTTTTTCAGCGATAGGGATATGTACCAAGTTTTTCGCGACAGGGGTTTAAAATCGGGTATTCTAAGACGCTCTTTTTGTACACTTTTGGCTACCGCGCTATGCTTGCTTTCCTGGCTCAGGAGGAAGCTGCCCCGAAGTGACGTAATATTTCTGTATAAAGATGGATAACAGGGGTGTTAATGCGCGCGAAATCCACTCGCTTTTCGTGGGCGGCCGGCGAGCCTCCTCGCTCGTGCCTCGCTGCGGGGATGGACTTCAAAGAGTTCCGGAGGACAGTTCAAAGGGGCATAACTAGACGCGCCCTATGTGAAGGAAGAGTCTCGTTTTTGCTTGCTTTCTTAACGTAGACGGACTCTATGTGAAGAAAGGCCTTCTTTTTCCCGCGCTTCCTTAACATAGGGCTTGCTAAATAAGTAAAATTCCTAGATTTGGCAAGGATGCTGACAGCTTTGGCAAAAATTTAAATACAAGGGGATTATAAAAATCCAAAGAAAAGCTTGCACTTGAAAACTGATTCAATGTATAGAAAAGACATAATCGCATTTTCGAAGTTCTTCTAGAGCTTACTGACAAAGTGGGGACAAACGCAGAAGCGGATTCGTTCAGCAAGCCCTTATGCCATCCAACTGTCAAATAAGTATCCTACACAAATTAAGAGAATTGCAAAAAGGAAGTGGACCTTTTTTCGTTTATTCCTGTTCTTTCTAAAATAAGAATTATGACTGCTACCAATCCAATATATACTGCACTTGCTACAAAGTTACTTACATTCGCCAAAAAGAGCGTGGGATACTTTTGACAAAAACCAGCTGTAACACCAAAAACAAGTAACAATAAAGGAATTCTTAATTTCCAATACATCATTAACCCCTTTTTCAAAGGCATAGTTATCTTTTCTTTATTATATTACCGTCATAAGACAATGACCATAAGGATTTTTTCCAGACTCATAGATTTTCTGTCCAAACCGGCATCCACGTTTATTTTTCCGTTTTTTTACAATTGCGCTGGGAGTCGCAAAAAGTGGCAGTAAGACAGAGACATGAGAGTTAAGGGCAAAAAAAGCAAGTTGCTGCACGTTGGCTTGCAACCCGGTCCGCTAAAACGGTGTTACTTGCTGACAACCTTTAATGCGACTTGCAGCTGCAAATCGTTTTTTTCCGCGTGCGCCATTTTGTACAGCGATTTTTCCATTTCATCGGCCGTTTTTTGATTGATGCTGCCGGTTACCGGAAGGCCTTTGTCAAACTGGAACGCCTTGACGGCATTTTCCGTCTGGATATCGAAATAACCGTCTTCCCTTCCCGGTGAAAAACCAAGACTCTTTAGCATTTGCTGGGCGGTTTTGATTTGGGTGTTGTTCATATCCTTTTTCAAAATGTGTGCAATTTGCAAAGCCTGGGCATCAAAATAGTCCGGCTGTTTCACTTCAATCGTCGGGGCAATGCCTTTATGATGGATCCAATGGCCATCGGGCGTAAGCCATTTAAACATGGTGAGTTTGATGATGCTCTCATCTTCCATCGGCACCGCTTCCTGCACCGTCCCTTTGCCGAATGTCCGGACGCCAATTAACGGATAATTTTCCGTTTCATGAAGTGCTGCCGCCATTATTTCAGAAGCGCTCGCGCTGCCTTTATCGACGAGAACCGCAACCGGGTAAGCCTTCTTTTTCTTCAGTTTGGACACATACTGGACACGGTGCCCGCTCCGTTCCTCAATTTGCAAATACGGCTTGTTTCTTGTAACAAACTGCTTGAGAATCGCTTCAACACTGGAAAGAAGGCCGCCCGGATTTCCCCGTACATCAATAACAAGCCCTTCCATGCCGCGGTTTTCAAGTTTTTCGAGCTGCTGTGCAAAATCTGTTGCCGTATCTTTTGAAAACTGGGTAATGCCGATATAACCGATTTTTTTCCCGTTTGCCTTTTTCATTTTCGAGTAGACCGTGTCAAGCGGGATTTCATCACGTTTGACCGTCACTGTCATCTGTTTGCCGGATCCGGCCCTTGAAATACCCAGCTTCACATTGGAGCCTTTTTTTCCTCTGATTCGTGTTGTCACTTCGTATAAGTCCATGCCTGCCGTACTTTTTCCGTTAATTGTTGTAATCACGTCTTCCGGGCGCAGTCCCGCTTTTTCCGCCGGGGAGTTTCTATAAGGAGAAACAATCAGTATTTTTCCGTTTTTTTTGGTAATTTCGGCGCCGATGCCTTGAAAAGAGGAATCCAGCGTGTCATTGAATTGCGCGGCTGTCTCTTTGTCCATGTAGACGGAATACGGATCGTCCAATGTACTGACCATGCCTTTGATTGCGCCTTCCACGAGTGTTTTTTCGTCAACTTTCCGGACATAGGAACTTTTGATTAATTGGTATGCCTGGGCAATTTTTGTGAGGTCCGGCATATTGCTTGTCCCACCGGTTGTTTCCTGGCGGGTGGGGGCTGCCTTGTCCTTTTGTGAAAACCATTGGCCTGCCGTATAGCCGCCGCCTGCACCGGCAAGCAGCGATCCCGAAATCGCAAGCGCCAGCCATTTTCGTTTCATGGTGATGCCCTCCTTGTACAAGAAGCGCCGCCAAAAGCGGGGTTCTTCATCTCGATAATTCAATATATGTACAAGCCGGGGGGCATATGCCGGGTAGCGGAAAAAGACGGCGAAAGTCCCGCCGAGGATGCAAACAGGCTGCCGTGAAGCTAAAAAATGCGTAATGCAAAACGGGCTCTGGTTTCTTTAGGGGATACGCGATCCGGCCATGACCATGCTGTTCACAAAACAGCACGAACGGGACGGAGCCACCATCACAACATGTAAAAAAGAAGCCTCTTCCGCTAAGCCGGCAAAGCAAAAACGGAAGAAGCCGTAAAGAGGTTGAGGGGTTCTCCCCCCGCGCTAAAATGACATCTTAGCATCGCAAAAAATATGGATACGTTTCCTTGGTTCACGAAACGGCATCCAATTGCGGAACGGGCCGGTAACCCGCCGCAAAGTCTTCAATCATGGCGCTTGCCGTCGGAAATTTTCCGGCACCCGGACCTGTAAGGGTAATTTTTCCGATCAGGCTGCCGTAAATCGTGATGGCATTGTTGACGCCTTCCACCGCATAAAGGGCGTGTTCGGGAGGGACAAGGACAGGCTTAACGGATGCTTTCAGCGTACCGCCATCACGGTATATGTCCGCAATATGCTTATAACGGAGTCCCTGCCGATCCGCTCTTTCAATATCCGCAAGCGAGAGGCCGCCTATGCCTTCAACTTCTACTTTCTCCCAGTCCGGCTGGGTTCCGAATACGAGCCGACTCAGGATCATCAGCTTGCAAAAGGCGTCCTGCCCTTTTACATCATTGCCCGGGTCAGCTTCTGCGTAGCCGTGCTGCCTGGCGATTTCCAACGCTTCTTCAAACGGAAGATGTTTTTCGCGCATGGCCGATAAAACAAAATTGGATGTGCCGTTTAAAATCGCCTGTACACGCTGGATGTCATTGACCTGAAGCTGCTGGGAAATCGTCCGGATCACAGGGATGCCGCCTGCAGTTGTCGCTTCATAACCGACAAACACGCCTTTTTCTCTCGCTTTTTCAAGCAACACATTTCCATATCGTGCAAACATGACTTTATTGGCAGTAATGACGTGGCAGCCTTTTTCAATCGCTTGTAAACAGTAGGAAAAGCCTGGTTCTTCCCCGACAATCGCTTCAAACACGACTTCAAGACCGGGAATGGCGAGAACTTCCCGGAAGTCCGTCGTGACGAGTACAGAACTGTCAATGTTCCGCTTTTTACGGGGGTTTTTGATCAGAACCGCTGCAATCTCTACCTCGGCATGCAGCTTTTCTTTCAGCTGCTCCCGGTGGGTCCGGACCGCTTCGTACACGCCCTGGCCGACCGTCCCAAAGCCGAGCAGCGCTGCTTTAATCACTCTCATTATCCAAACTCCTCCCTACATCTAGCGCTCTTTCGCCTCTGAAGCGTTTTGTTCATTTAAAACGGTCAAGCGGTCCGACAGTATTCGGTGCAGCCGGTATCCAGAAGCTCCCGATCTGGATCAGGTATGCAGACCGTCCGGGCCGCAACATTGTTCAATGGGATCAGCCCAGAACATCGTATAAGTTTTCCGGATCGCCTGTTGGCATTCGCATGGCGGCCTTCGCACGAATCTGCCGGACCCGCTCCCCGCTTTTACCGGGCTGTAACGGCTGTTGCTTTTGTAATGGCCTGATCGAGGTCGGCTGTCAAATCTTCGACGGCTTCAAGCCCGACGGACAGGCGGATCAAATCGCCTGTGACCCCTGATTTTTCCAGTTCTTCATCGCTCAGCTGCGAATGCGTAGTCGTTGCCGGGTGGATGATCAGCGATTTCGCGTCGCCGACATTCGCTACATGCGACCACAGCTTAACATTGTCGATCACGCGTCTTCCTGTTTCCCGGCCGCCTTTCACACCAAAGTTGACAATGGAGCCGTAACCGCCGTTCAAATATTTTTGCGCCAGCTCATGGGACGGATGGTCTTCAAGGCCCGGGTAATTGACCCAAGCAACATCTGGATGGTTTTTCAGAAATTCCGCGACTTTCAATGCATTTTCGTTATGCCTTTCCACACGCAGATGCAGCGTTTCAAGCCCTTGCAGGAATAAAAAGGCGTTGTCCGGGCTTAAAGCAGGCCCGAAGTCGCGCAAAAGCTGAACGCGAAGTTTTGTGGCGAACGCAGCCTGTGCCGTGTCGACGCCGTAGCGCAAGCCGTGATAGCTCGGATCCGGTTCGCTAAAGTCCGGGAATTTGTCTGTGTTCCAGTCAAAACGCCCGCCGTCAACGGCAACACCGCCGATCGCCGTTCCGTGCCCGCTGATCCATTTTGTCGCCGAATGGACAACCACGTCCGCGCCCCATTTGATCGGATTCGCGCCATACGGAGAAGCAAACGTGTTGTCGACAATCAAAGGAATACCGTTTTCATGGGCCACTTCCGCCACTTTTTCCACGTCGAGCACCTGCAGGCTTGGGTTGCCGATAATTTCCGCGTACAATGCTTTTGTTTTCGGGGTGATCGCCTGGCGGAACGCTTCAGGGTCGGACCCGTCCACAAACTTGACGTTAATGCCGTATTTCGGCAATGTCACAGCAAACAAATTATAGGTGCCGCCGTAAAGATTGCTGGCGGATACGATGTCATCACCCGCACGCACGATGTTCAAAATGGAAAAGGCAATGGCCGATGCGCCGGATGATAAACCGACAGCCGCTGTTCCGCCTTCCAGTGCAGCAACACGTTTTTCAAAAACATCCACAGTCGGATTGCCGAGACGGGAATAAATGAAACCTTCTTTTGATAAATTGAAGACGCCCTCCGCATGTTCTGTATCCGGAAAAACGTAAGAAGTCGTCCGGTATACCGGTACGGCGCGCGATCCTGTCGCCGGGTCCGGTTCCTGGCCGCCGTGCAACAATAAAGTTTCCGGTTGGAATGATGGTTGTGTCATTTTAAAGCCTCCTGATTTTTTAAAATTTTTTCGTGAAAGATGGAAGAGGAAATGAAAAAACCCTCTTCGTAAGGGAAGAGGGTTACAATGTATGTAAGTTCCTCCCTTATCTTTCAGACGCATGTCTGTAGGAATTAGCACCTTTTCAGGCAAATGCCTGAAGGTTGCCGGGCTTCGCAGGGCCTAGTCCCTCCGCCGCTCTCGATAAGAGTTTCTTTTCATAATTCAATTTTGAATGACTTATTGTTTAAGATTATAGAAGAACAATGGCAAACCGTCAACCTTTTTTTGAAAAAATTTTCTTTTTCTTCTACAATATTGGCGACAATAGCCGGGAAATGGACTCTTTAAACCGCACATAAAGCGGCCGGTTCTGGTAATCATGGAGCGTTAATTCGGTTGATTCGGCCATATCGTCCCGGAAAACGCCGGCAAGTGTGCCGGAAAGCTCACGGTCGTACAGCACGGCGTTCACTTCAAAATTGAGACGGAAACTGCGCACATCGATATTGGCCGTCCCAACGGAAGCAATTTTCCCGTCTACGACAATCATTTTCGCATGGATGAACCCTTTTTGATAAATGTACACTTTGACGCCCGTTTTTAACAGCTGGCCGATGTTGGAAAGCGTCGCCCAATAGACAAACATATGATCCGGTTTATTTGGAATCATAATCCGAACATCCACTCCGGATAAGGCGGCAAGCGTCAGCGCATTCAGGAGGCTGTCATCCGGAATAAAATACGGTGTTTGCAAATAAATATATTTTTTGGCGGAATTGATCATTTTAATATAGCTGTTTTTAATCTGCTCCCATTCAGAATCGGGGCCGCTTGAGACGATTTGGATATCGGTTTCACCCTGCGATGGGATGACCGGGAAATAACGTTCTTCATCTCTTACATCATGCGGTGACGCCTGATTCCAGTCCAAAATAAAGCGGGTCTGCATGGCATAAACAGCACTCCCTACAATCCGTAGATGCGTATCCCGCCAGTAACCGAATTTCTTATTCAGGCCAAGATACTCATCCCCGACATTAAAACCGCCGATATATCCGATCTGCCCATCAATAATCGCCAATTTCCGGTGATTCCTGAAATTGACGCGCAAATTGACGAGCGGGATCCGGGCAGGAAAAAAGGACGCCACTTCCCCACCAGCAACAACAAGCGGCCGGAAAAATTTGCGGCGGAACAGCATCCGCGACCCCATATCATCATAAAGCAGCCGCACCTTTACGCCTTCTCTTGCTTTTTGCGACAGCAGTTCAATCAATTCATGGCCGAGGCGGTCATTCCGGAAAATATAATATACAAGATGAATACTGTCTTTTGCATTCCGGATGTCTTCAAATAAAGCCTCGAATTTTTTCCTGCCGTCTGTAAATATATCGACATGATTGTCCTGGGAAAGGATTGCCCCGTCATTCATCAGCAGCATATAAACGAGATCCTTGTACTGGATTGTCCGCTCATCATGAAACGGAAACCGGTTTTCGCGCAGCAGTTCAATTTGCTGCTGGGAAATTTCCTTAATGCCGATCTTCTCCTGTACCTTCCAGTCAAAAATTTTCCGGCGGCTTAAATTTTGCCCGAATACCAAATACAGGATAAAGCCGGCAATCGGCAGGAATAATAGCACCAAAAGCCATGCCCAAGTTGCGCCGACATCTCGCCGTTCCAGGAAAATAACGGTTCCCGCCAGAATAAAATTCAAAAGAAACAAGATAACCAGTAGTACCGTTATAATCATTGCGTTCTCCTTTTCGTACACCCTTTGTTCCTGCTTGAGGTTTGTTCCCGGCCGGTATCCGGGAACACGGTGAAGTGTTTTGGAATTGATATAGGATATGTTTGCGCAGCAAAAATAACAATTGTATCATACCATAATATTTGCGCCTTACCTATCGTACAGCACTTTCCCTGCCATTGCATGCAAAAAGAACCGCACCAATGGATACGGTTCTTTTTTTCGTCCTTATTAAAAGTTAACATAGTTTCTCGGGTTTTGGGCACCGGTATGTGGCGGTGGTGTCCAGCGGCCGTTATAAATTTCAAAGTGAAGATGCGGTCCTGTTGATTCCCCGGTATTTCCCATTGCTCCGATCTGCTGCCCTTTGCTGACGTGCTGCCCGGTGCTGACGCTGTACGAGCTCAAATGGGCATAAACGGTTGTGTACAACTTCCCGTTAATATAGTGGGTGATCATGACGCAATTCCCGTATGAAGAAGAGTGGTACGCCCTGAACACGACACCGTCGGCTGCAGCGACAACCGGTGTCCCGATGCTGTTGGCAATGTCAATGCCCGGATGGAACCCGCCGGAACGCCCGCCGAATTCAGATGAAATATATCCGGATGCCGGTCGCGTAAAGGACCCGGAAGATACTTGCGGAAGGGATCCGCCGGAATGGCTCCCGGAACTTGACTTGACCGATGCAGAGCGGGTTGTCCCTGCGTTTGATCCTGCTGATCCTGTTGATCCTGCATTCGTTTGTGCCTTTGCTGCTGCATCTGCTTTTGCTGCAGCCTTTCTTTCTTCCTCCGCTTGCTTTTTCGCAAACGCAATGGCTTTTTCAATGGAAGCTTTTTGGTCAGCCAGGATGCTCTTTTGTTCACTCAGCGACATTTTCTCTTCTTTAAGGCTGTCTTTTTGTTTTTCCAGCTTTTTGATTAATGCCGATTTCTCGCTCTCATCCTGTTTCAGACTGTCTTTTAATGATTGTAAATCAGACAGCATCGATTCCAAATCGGACAGTTTCTTTTCCACTGAAGCCTGTTTGTCCTTTAAATCCTGTTCATCTTTTTTCTGTTCTTCCAAAATTTGCCGGTCTGCTTCAACCAATGTCTTCACTGCTGAAAAGCGGTCAATAAAATCACCAACGCTTTTCGCTTCAAGAAAAACATCCAAATAATTGACCGAACCGCCGCCGTTTTTCTGCATGGCACGGGCGCGGTCTTTTAAAATAGCGTTCCGGTCTTCAATCCGCTTTTTGATTTCAGCGATATTTTTCTTCAAATCAGCAATCTGGTCTTTCGTTGTGCTGATATTCTGTTCCTGCTCGCTGATTTTTTTGTTCGCCGATTGAATTTTCGATTCAATGGCCTCAAGCTGGCCGCCGAGAGAAGCCTGCTTGTCTTGAATGTCGGAAATCTGGTTTTCTTTTTTGTTCATCTCTGATTCGACATTGGAAAGTTTACTCTCAATCTCGCTTTTTTTCTGCTGCAAATCGCCGGCCGCAGCAGCATTGGACTGGTAGCCAAGCATGCCGCCCAAGCTGAGCGTGAACACAACGGCAGCAGGCAGAATGGAACGCTTCTTCATCTTTTTCCCCCTCAAAGCAAAATGTTTTTGTTTTATGTATCCGGGGACGCAACGCCCCGTTTTTCCTGTGTTTTAAAATGAACAGAAAGGGTATAGAATAAAAAATCAGGCGGACGGGAGTGGAATGCATCCCGGCCGTTCCCGTTACACTTTCAAATAACGGCGGATCGACATCGAACTGCCCCAGATTCCAATGCAGACGCCAAGTACAAGCAGCAGGCCGTCTACGCCGTAAATGAACGGGCTGATATCAAGCATATGGATAATATTGTTTTGCAGCTTCGGCTCTACGATTTTATAAACAGAGTAATAGCCGAAGGAAATCAGCACAATCGGCAGAATGGACCCCAGGATTCCGAGCCAGAGCCCTTCGAGAAGAAACGGCCAGCGGATAAACCAGTTTGTCGCCCCTACCAGTTTCATAATCTCGATTTCTTTTCTTCTGGCAAAAATCGTAATTTTAATCGTATTTGAGATAAGGAACATCGCCGTAAGCAGCAGGGCAATGATTAACACAAGCCCGACATTGCGGCAGATACTTAAAACATGGAACAGCTTTTCCACTTTTCCTTTACCATAAATGACGGATTCGACATGGTCCATTTTTTGAATTTGCGCCGCAACTTTTGGCGTGTCCGTCGGCTGCTTTGTTTTGACAATAAATACGTCATACAATGGGTTGTCCTGCTGGAACAGTTTAAAGTCATCACCCATTCTTTTAATCAATTCTTTTAGTTCCTGTTGTTTAGAAGAAAACTTGACGGAATTGACGGCATTCAGACTCTCAATCTCGCTTTCCAGTTTTTCCCTGTCGGCAGCCTTCGCCGCTAAGTCGATATGGACGCGAATTTCCACGTCGTTTTCAATATCGGAAGCAAATTTATTCATGTTCAGGATGATCACGAAAAATACGCCGACAAGAAGCAGGGTAATCGTTACGGCACTTGCCGATGCAAACATCATCCAGCCATTCCGGCCAAGGCTTTTAAAACTTTCCCGGAAGTGGCGTTTAAGCGTATTAATCTTCATAACCGTAACCTCCCAGCTGCTCATCGCGCACCACTTTCCCGCCTTCAATGGCAATGACGCGGTGCTTGTTTGTGTTTACAATATCACGGTTATGGGTAGCCATGACAACCGTTGTCCCGGTTACGTTGATGTCTTCGAGGATTTTCATAATGTCCCATGAAGTTTCCGGGTCGAGGTTTCCTGTCGGCTCGTCGGCAATGACCACTTTCGGCATGTTGACGATGGAACGCGCGATGGAAACCCGCTGCTGTTCACCGCCGGACAACTCAGAAGGCAGCATTCTTGCTTTATTTTTCAACCCGACCTGGTCGAGTACTTCCATGACGCGGCTCCGGATATAAGAAGGTTCCTGCTCGATCACTTCGAGAGCAAACGCGATATTTTCATATACAGTCAATGTCGGTAGCAGCTTAAAATCCTGGAATACGACACCGATCTGCCGTCGGAAATAAGGGATTCGTTTGTCCCGGAGTTTTGAAAGATTGATGCCGTTTACAGTGACGGTCCCTGCTGTCGGCTTTTCTTCGCGGTAAATCAGTTTGACGAGCGTGGACTTACCCGCGCCGCTCGGGCCAACGATATAAACAAATTCGCCCTGGTTGATTTTTATATTTAACCCGCTCACAGCCATGACGCCGTTCGGGTACTTTTTATAGACGTCCTTTAATTCTATCATTTCCTCACCTAGCTTTTTTTCAATGTAACGTGCCGGAATGAAAAATGTGTCAACGGCACCGGCAAAAAACGCCAATTTTTGCATTCCCTGCACACCCGTCCCTGTAAAAGAGCCGTACAGGATGATTTGCTGTAAGAAAAGGCTGTGTGAAAACCTTTCCGCATAAAAATTTGACTTTTTTCTCTTTTCAACGCGCGAGAATTCGCATAATTGCTCGAAATTCGCACATTTATTATTATAGCATCCCTACCCTTGAGCGACATTACAGTTTTGTTTCAAATTTTCTAATGGGGGTGAACATTTTTTTGAGGATCGCTTCGCATTTTGGAACTTTTTAAGCCTTGTCTGAAACTATAAATGAATACCGTTGACACTTCCCCATCATTCTCCCTCCCTCGACAAAAAATAGGGATTCCCGTCGTATGGGAATCCCTATTTTCATTCACTGTGTCCTCGCATTCACTTTTTCGAAAAAAACCCGGTAATAAAAGAAATTACGCTTACAACACAGTCCGCCACTAAAAATGTCCCTATTCATCTATTTTCATTATATCCTTGACCTGTAATGTTAGTTGGTACGAAGATCATAATAATGCCTGAACCTAACCACTACTAATCAATTGTAATATAGATAGCATGGTTACAAATGATTCCTTTATATCATAAGCATTCTCATTTTGGCAGTGCCATATATACTGATATTGCCAAAAAAATGAACCCGACTACAAGTTCAATCCCAAATCTGGCTGTCTTGTTTTTCCTGTACTTAAAGCTGTTCACAAGAAGAACAATTCCGACAACAAAGCAAAAAAGCATGACCCAAAACCCCATGATTTTTCTCCCCCATTCTTCCATAAAGATCCATTATCTCTTTGGCTTCCCGTTTTTGTAAACCCATCTCCGTATGGTTAGAAGTAGTACAAAGGTACAAACGAATAACAGAAACATGATGTGAATTTATTTCCTGTATTACAACCTATTGGAAATTTTTTTACATTATAACACACGGCTTTTATATTTGTAAACGTTTAATTTTATTTTTTCGTTTTTTCAAAAAGGTCGCGTAACGCTTGCCTTTTTAGCCCATACTGAGCCGGTATTTTTGCAGTTGCTGTAGAAAAATTTCCACTTATATCAAAAAACGGGCCGGTTTTCCGGTCCGTTTTTGTCATTTTTTCTTGGAAAGCCATTTCGCGACTTTTTGGGCATCGTCTCCCTTTAAAAGCCCTTTCGGCATGTCTCCTTTTCCGTTTTCAATGACATTTAAAATCTGTTTTTCGCTGAGCTTAGAACCGATATGCTGCAAATTCGGCCCGACGTTCCCCTGCAATTGGTCGCCATGGCAGGCAGAACATTTTTGGTCTGCCAGTTTTTCGGCATCGCCGCCACTTGCCGTGTTTTTCCCGCCGCCTGATGATGGAGACCCGTTCCCGCAGGCAGCAAGCCCGGCTGCAAGCAGAACCGCCGCCAAAGCTGCGCGCCATTTTTTCACACGAAGCCCTCCCTCCTGTGCACATTCTTCTTCCATTATACCGGATGGCCGCCCGGGCTTGGCAAGAAATACGAAAAACGCGTAAACGCGCGGCTACGGCATGTTAAAACCTTCGCCCAGCACTTCGGCGGCATCCATCACAACAACAAATGCCTTCCCGTCAATGGTTTTGACAAGGTTTCTTAACTTAATAAATTCAGACTGGTCGACGACACACATCAGAATCGGTTTTTCCTGATCGGTAAATCCGCCATATGCAGGGAGCCTTGTAACCCCGCGGTCGATCTGGAACAAAATCTCTTTCCGGATATCCTCGTATTTGTCGGAAATAATGAGCACATTTTTCGAACGGTTCAGTCCGACCTGGACGAGGTCAATGGTCTTGCTTGTGACAAACAGCCCGATGATTGCATACAAACCCTTTTCAATATCAAAAACGGCAGCTGCTGACAGGACAACAAGCCCGTCAATCGCAAGTACACATTTCCCGAGTGAGATGCCGGTAAATTTATGGATAATTTGCGCGGCCAAATCGGTTCCGCCGGTTGAAGCCCTGCCAAGAAACACAATCCCGAGCCCAGCCCCGACGCCGATTCCACCAAAAAGTGCGGCCAGCAATGCGTCATGCGTCCACGGCTGCCAATCTTCCGTTAAAAAAACGACAAACGGCAAAAACACGGTGCCAACAAGTGTTTTAATGCCAAATTGGTAACCTAAAAAAATGAGGCCGGCAATAAATAGCGGAATGTTGAGCCCCCATTGCACGTAAGCCGGCTTCCATCCGAACAATCCGTGCAAAATCGTGCTGATCCCGCTGACGCCGCCGGACGCAATATTATTTGGAAGCAGGAAAACATTAAATGTAATGGCAACGATCGCTGATCCAGCAAGGATATAAATGTATTCTTTCAGCATCGTCCAGTATTTGTTCTCCGGCTTTCTCCTTTTATTTGCCATTTCCCTCCCCCTTTTCATAAAAAAACGGATGCCACACACCAATATACAGGACCGCTTGTTTCGCACCCCTCTATATTTTCTGGCATTGTGGCATCCGGCCTGTCATGCGTTCAATTTTTCAGAAAAACTTTTTCTCATTACGAAATATGCGCACGCAGGTAAGCGTCAATGAACGGATCAATTTCGCCATCCATCACCGCCTGGACATTCCCTGTTTCAACATTTGTGCGGTGATCTTTTACCATCGAATAGGGATGGAACACATAAGAACGAATTTGGCTGCCCCATCCGATCTCTTTCTGTTCACCGCGGATTTCTGCCAATTGTTTTTCTTTTTCTTCTACTTCTTTTTGGTACAATTTCGCTTTCAGCATTTTCATGGCTTGTTCGCGGTTCTGAATTTGCGAACGTTCCGATTGGCAGGAGACGACAATCCCGGTCGGAATATGGGTCATCCGGACAGCTGAAGATGTTTTGTTAATGTGCTGGCCGCCTGCACCACTTGCCCGGTATGTGTCGACACGCAAATCTTCCGGCCGGATTTCCACTTCAATATTGTCGTCTATTTCCGGCATCACTTCGCACGAGACGAACGAAGTGTGGCGCCGGCCGGCTGCATCAAACGGCGAGATCCGGACAAGACGGTGAATGCCTTTTTCCGCTTTAAGATAACCATACGCATTATGCCCTTTGAAAAGAAGGGTGACACTTTTCACACCGGCTTCGTCGCCCGGGAGGTAATCAAGGGTTTCGACTTTAAAGCCTTTTTTCTCGCCCCAGCGTGTATACATTCTGAGCAGCATGGAACACCAGTCCTGGGATTCCGTACCGCCCGCTCCTGGGTGCAGCTCCAAAATTGCATTGTTCGCATCATACGGCCCGTTTAAAAGCAGCTGCAGCTCGTATTCATTTAATTTTTCCGTGAACGCTTCAAGCTCAGCCTCGAGCTCTTCTTTCAGTTCCGAGTCATTTTCTTCTTTGGCCAGTTCGTGCGTGACTTCGAGATCCTCCTGTTGCGACTCGAGTTCACGGTAGCCGTTTACCATTTCTTTTAAAGCATTGGATTCATTAATAATTTTTTGTGCTTCCTGCTGGTCGTCCCAAAAGTTCGGTTCCAGCATTCTTTCTTCCAGTTCAGCAATACGTGTCTCTTTTTCTTCTAATTCAAAGAGACCCCCTGAAACCCGCTAATTTCTTAGCTGTATTTTCCAATTCCGCTCTAATTTCTGATAACTCCATTCCATTCACCTCATTAAATTTTTCTGCTGTTTTCCGCAAAAAAGAAGGGCGGCGTTTTGCCCCTCCTTTTTTACGTATGCCTGCCTGATTTTAAGCCTCAAGCCGGCCGTGGCAGTTTTTATACTTTTTGCCGCTACCGCACGGGCAAGGGTCATTCCGGCCGATGCGCACTTTTTTGCGGATCGGTTTTTTCTTCACAATTGTTTCTTCCCCGCCCGGCACGACAGCCTGGCCCTTTGCCACTTCCTGGCGCTCCAGATTGGTTTGGATTTCTGCTTTCATAATATATTTTGCCGTATCTTCCTCGATGGATGCAACCATATTTTCAAACATGGCAAAGCCTTCCGACTGGTATTCGCGCAGCGGGTCGATCTGGCCGTACGCGCGCAAGTGGATCCCTTCGCGGAGATGGTCCATCGCATCAATATGGTCGATCCATTTTGAGTCAACAGAGCGCAGCAAAATGACTTTTTCAAATTCGCGCATCTGTTCCGGCCCGAATGCTTCTTCTTTTTCATCATAGCGCATCTTCACTTTTGCCATGATCAAGTCAACCATTTCGTCCGGTTCTTTTCCGAGCAAGTCTTCCCGTGAGATGTCGCCTTCACGAAGCAGATTGGTCAAGACATAATCGACAATGCCCTGCAAGTTCCATTCTTCCTCATCTTCATGAAGCGGTGCATTAGCGTTGACAACGCGTTCTACGACCGAGCGGATCATTTTTTCAACGATTTCACGCAAATTATCCGCCGTCAGTACTTCATCGCGCTGCTTATAGATGATCTCACGCTGTTGCCGGAGAACATCATCATATTGGAGCAGTTGTTTCCGGGCATCGAAGTTATTGCCTTCCACCCGTTTTTGTGCAGATTCAACGGCGCGCGACACCATTTTGCTCTGGATCGGCTGCGTATCATCCATGCCGAGCCGTTCCATCATGCTCTTCATATTATCCGATCCGAAACGACGCATCAGTTCATCTTCCATTGACAGATAAAACTGTGTGATCCCGGGATCTCCTTGGCGTCCGGAACGCCCACGCAACTGGTTGTCGATCCGCCTTGATTCATGGCGTTCAGTTCCGATAACGGCAAGGCCGCCCAGTTCCACGACACCGTCGCCAAGCTTGATATCGGTACCGCGCCCGGCCATGTTCGTCGCGATCGTGACCGCGCCTTTTTGCCCGGCCTGTTTGATGATCTCCGCTTCACGCGCATGGTTTTTCGCGTTCAACACGTTATGCGGGACGCCTTTCTTTTTCAGCATTCGGGAAATCAATTCAGACGTTTCGATCGCCACCGTCCCGACAAGTATCGGCTGGCCAAGGTCGTGCCGCTGCTTTATATCCTCAACAACCGCTCTGAACTTGCCTTCCATCGTTTTGTAAATCAAATCCGGCCGGTCATCGCGGATGATCGGGCGGTTTGTCGGGATCACGACAACACGCATGTTATAAATGTTGCGGAATTCTTCTTCTTCCGTTTTCGCTGTACCGGTCATCCCGGCCAGCTTCGCATACATCCGGAAATAGTTCTGGAATGTGATCGTGGCCATCGTCATGCTTTCGTTCTGGATCTCCACGCCCTCTTTTGCTTCAATCGCCTGATGGAGCCCTTCACTGAAACGGCGGCCTTTCATCAGGCGGCCGGTGAACTGGTCGACGATGATGATTTCCCCGTCCTGCACAACATAGTCGACATCCCGGTGCATCACAACATTGGCTTTCAGCGCCTGGTTAATATGGTGGTTGATTGTCACATTGCGGATATCGTACAGGTTGTCGATATGAAAATATTTTTCGGCTTTCGTGATGCCATCTTCCGTCAGCAGTACGCTCTTCGTTTTCACGTCATAAGTGTAATCTTTTTCTTTTTCCAATGTACGCACAAATGCGTTCGCTTGTGTATACAGTGCCGTCGATTTTTCGGCTTGTCCGGAAATAATAAGCGGCGTCCGCGCTTCATCGATTAAAATCGAGTCGACTTCATCGATGACCGCAAAATAAAGCGGCCGCTGCACTTTTTGTTCTTGGTAGAGCACCATATTGTCGCGCAAATAATCGAAGCCGAATTCATTGTTCGTCCCGTATGTGATATCTGCTGCATATGCGGCCTGTTTTTCTTCGTTCGACATATTGGTTAAATTCAGGCCGACAGTAAGCCCAAGAAATTGGTACAGCTTGCCCATTTCCTCGGCATCCCGCTTCGCCAAGTATTCGTTCACTGTGACGACATGGACGCCTTTTCCGGACAGGGCGTTCAAATAAACCGGCATCGTCGCGGTCAGCGTTTTTCCTTCACCGGTTTTCATTTCGGCAATATTTCCTTCATGGAGCGTAATACCGCCCATCAGCTGGACATGATAAGGATAAAGCCCGAGCACACGTCTGGCGCCTTCCCGGACAACCGCAAAAGCTTCCACAAGCAGGTCATCAAGGCTCTCGCCGTTTTGGTAACGCTGCTTAAACTCTTCCGTCTTGTCGCGCAGCTGCTCATCCGACAGCTTTTCCATATCCGACGCCAATTCCTCAATCTGGTTTGCGATCTTCTCAAGATGTTTCAGTTCACGTTTGTTGGCATCAAAAACTTTGTCCAAAAAAGCCACCATTCAAAACGCTCCTTTATTTCAGTATCAAAACAGGACTGTTTCGGCCCTATCATTGTAATTGCCATGACTTTTAAATTTTAATTATAGCACAGTTTCTTTTCTGCGTCTCTTTTTTCGCCGGGTTTTCCCGGCCGTGTCAAACCAGGGTTTCCATGCTTTTTGAGGAAAATTCCGATGATACAGTCCCGGATGCAGCCGGGTCCGTGTATTTTGTTTCCTGAAATATACCTTATTGTATTTTAACACTGAAACGGAGTGCATACAACAAAAGAACCCGGGGTGGGCAGCAGGCCCGGGCGGAAGAGACCGGATTGAGGGTGCTGCCGGTGCTTAAGGCTATATAAAATGAACAAAATATTGCTGCGCTGTTGCCTGCTGTAAAAAGACATCGTGCCCGGACTTGATGCAAATGGTTAGATTCCTTTTACATGGTCGGACAACCGATTCCGGCTTTTCCTGTTTGGAATGTTCAGGCCACTGTGCTGAATAAAATTGAAGCGGCGCGCGCACTCATTTAAAATTAGAAAAGCGTTTTACCAGGCCGCAACCATGCCGTCCGCACGCGATTCCGTGCCGCCCATCAGTACGCCCGTGTCCGGATTCCGCCAGATGATCTGACCGCGGCCGAAACCTCCCGTATCCGCAGCCACTTGAACATCATGCCCTTTTCGAATCAGCCCTTGCACAAGGTGATTCGGAAAATGGGGTTCCACCAGCACTTTTTTCCCTTCCGTCCATTGCCATCTCGGGGCATCCAGCGCCTGCTGCGGATGAAGATGAAAATCAATCGTGTTCATGATCACTTGGAAGTGGCCCTGTGGTTGCATATAGCCACCCATTACGCCAAACGGCCCGACAGCTTCCCCGTCTTTTGTTAAAAAGCCGGGAATAATCGTATGATACGTCTTTTTCCCGGCTTTCAATGCATTCACATGCGTTTCATCCAAAGAAAAATCATGCCCCCGATTTTGCAAGGCAATGCCTGTGCCCGGAACGACAATACCGGAGCCGAATCCCATATAATTGCTTTGGATATAAGAAACCATATTTCCTTCCCCGTCCGCCGCCGCCAAATAGACAGTGCCGCTCTTTGGCAGTTCATACGGTTCCGGATCCAGCGCCAGATCCCCGATCAACCTGCGCCGGTTTGCAGCATAGCCTTCCGAAAGCAAATGTGCAATGTCCGCCTTCATTTCCCCGGCATCTGTAATGAACGCTTTACCGTCCGTAAAAGCGAGTTTCATTGCCTCAATTTGTTTATGATAGGTATCCACGCAGTCTTTTTCACGGAATTCAAATCCGCGCGCAATATTGAGCGCCATCAACGCAACAAGCCCCTGGCCGTTCGGCGGCATTTCCCACACCTCATAACCGCGGTAGCTGGTGGAAATCGGCTCCACCCATTCGGGATGATAGGCTTCCAAATCTTCCCTGCTTAAAAAACCGCCCCATTTCCGGATGAAGGCACTGATTTTTTCTGCAAGCGGCCCCCTGTAAAAACTTTCTGCTTTCGTTTCCGCAATTTCCTTCAATGCCGCGGCATGCCCGGGCGATTTCCACACTTCTCCGATTGCAGGCACCGTGCCGTCCGGCGCAAACGTGTCAAACCATGGCCGGAACATTTCTTCTTTAAAAATCGTTTGAAAACGGCGGAATGCCCTTTCCCAGTATTTTCCCAAAACCGGAGACAGCGGGTACCCTTCTTCCGCATACCGGATTGCCGGTTGCAGAACGTCTGTCAGAGGGAGCCGACCGAATTTTTCCGATAGAGCCGCCCATGCTGCCGGCGCGCCCGGCACCGTAATCGGGACCACACCATAAGCCGGCATTTTTTCATACCCCTGTTTTTTCACAGCCTCAATGGAAATCGACTGCGGGGCAGGTCCGCTTGCATTTAAACCATGCAGCTTCCCGCCCGTCCAAACCATGGCGAATGCATCTGAACCGATGCCGTTCGAAGCCGGTTCCACGACCGTTAAGGCGGCGGCTGCGGCAATAGCGGCATCAATCGCATTGCCGCCTTTTTGTAAAGCTTCAAGGCCGGCCTGGGCAGCTAACGGCTGTGAAGTGGCAACCATTCCTTTTTTGGCAAAAATGGTATTTCTGGTGGATACATAAGGATGATACAAGTAATCCAGGTTCATCATTTTCCCCCCTCGTATAAAATGCACTCTTTTTTCCTGTTCGCAAGTGTAGGCCTTGCCGGCTGCTCGTCCGCTCCGGTTTTCAGTCTGTCATCCGGGCTTTTCTCCTGCCTACCTTGCCATTTTCTTTATCCCTAAACCTATGCGCCGGCTGATTTTCATCCTTCTGCCGATGCCGCGTTCCTTTTCGGCTTGCGTTGTTTGCTTAAAAACCGCCCCCGGCTTTACCGGGCCCGTTTTGCATTCACCGGATGGGCCCACGCTGCAAAAGCACCCGCGGATTCACCGCGGGTGCTTGTTTCGTCCGTTCCTTATTTTGTTTCAATCAGCCCGTATTTGCCGTCTTTGCGGCGATATACGATGTTCGTATGATTTGTTTCCGCATCGGTGTAAATGAAGAAGTTATGGCCCAGAAGGTTCATTTGCAGCACTGCTTCTTCACTGTCCATCGGTTTTAAGTTAAAATGTTTGGTCCGCACAATTTGCAGTTCTGAGTCTTCTTCTTTCCTGGCTTGTTTTTCTTTAAGTCCGGTGTCCTGAGTAGTGAACAGTTCCCTCGTGCTTCCTTTTTCGCGCAGTTTCCGGTTTACTTTTGTTTTATGTTTGCGGATTTGCCGCTCCAATTTGTCAGCAATCAGGTCAATTGCCGCATACATATCCTCATTGGTTTCTTCCGCACGCAATACAACCTGCGGCATCGGAATCGTAATTTCCACTTTGGAAGTTTTATCCGGATTGACTTTAAGTTTTACATTGACGGAAGTGTCTGGCGTTTCTACGAAATACCGATCCAACTTGTTCACTTTTTTCTCAATATAATCCCGAATCGCCGGAGTTACCTCAATGTTTTCGCCACGAATGTTGTAGTTCATCATGTGGACCCCTCCTCATAACTGGCAGCCCCTTGCATACCGCGGTATGCTCGTACTTTCACTTTGAACAGTGAAAGCGCTGCCTTCTCTAATAATCTTACACTTATATATTTACACATTGCCTGTCTAAATTCCTTCTTTTTTGGCGAATTTTTCTTAGAAATATTTGTCATCCCCCTCCGATGGTGCTGTAAAAAGCAGTTTACACGGCTTTCCCTGAAAAAAAGAAGTTCTGCATTGATCAGAACTCCTATCTTTTCCGGTCATAAAACCTTCCATCATTTAACTGCAGGGACTGGTACGGATTAATATACTGCTTCATGGACGTTTTCTTTTTCGCAGCTTGTTGGATGTCGCTCCGGATGCCGGACAGCGTTTCCTGCATCAGGGGCTTCAATTGTTTGTCAAGATCCATGATTTTTCTTCCAAGCAATTGCGCTTCAGCGGAAAAAGGCGGTTTCATGGCAGCAAGCAGCGCGCCGCGTCGGTCAAGGAGCCGGTGGACGTTTTGGATCAAGGTATCCCTCGGCTGCTCTTTATGAAATTCCGAAAGCAGCGCTTCCGTTAGCTCCAGGCAGGCGGCTAGATCGCCCATCATACTTTGCCGCCTTGCCCGTATGTTTGCCGGCGGTTCGCCTGGATGACCTGCTTCCAGGTGTCGCGGAAACCCGTTACCAACTCTTCCGCTGTATCGAGTTTTGACATATCATTTTTCACATTGGCCTGGATCAGTTCGCGCAGGATAAAATCGTAAAGGGAAAGCATCTTTTCTGCATCTTCAAATTTGCCCGTATCGAGCGTCATCATCAATTCACGGATGATGTTTTGCGCTTTTTGGATGTTTTTATTTTTTTCTTCAAAATTTTTGTTTTCAATGGCTTTTTTCGCCAAATGGATAAACTTCAGGCAGCCATTGTACAGCATCAATGTCAGCTCGCCCGGCGATGCGGTTGCAATCGAGTTGTTCTGATACGCCTGGTATGGATTACGTGTTGCCATTTGCGGCCCCTCCTTTAACTATTACTGACTGAAAAAGCTGGATAAATAAGTATATTGGCTGTTATATTTTTGGATCGCTTGCTCCATCGCTGTAAACTGCGCATAATAACGGTCTTCAAGCTTGTCCAGTTTGTCATTCATGTCACTAATTTTATCCGTCAAATCGTTGATGTTTTTCCCAATCGTGAACTGGGTGTTCACATAAGTGGACTTTCCGGCTTTGTCAACGATCGTGTTATACGTTTGATTGACGCTGTCGTACAGCCTTTGGACAATGCCTTTTTCCGATGTTGTGCTACCGGACGCGCGAAACAGGAGTTCAACCGAATCCGGATCGTTTTGGATCGCAGCCTTCAGCTTGTCTTCATCAATTTCCAGCTTGCCGCCTTCCAGCCAGTCGGAAGTTGTCGTGATGCCGATGCTTGATAATTGGCTGTATTCGGATGAAATATTGGCGTTATTTACTTTTGAATAAATCAATGACCGCATGTTCGACAGGGAACTTTTCAGCGTCATATCATTCCTTAAAAGGCCGCTTCTCGCTTTTTTATCCCATTGGTCCTGCTGCGTGTCCGTCAATTCCTTGCGTTGGTCGTCCGTAAGCGGCGCATAATCCGGGTAGCGGTCTTCATTCAGCTTCGACTGCACGGCATCAATCAGGCTGTTATACTGGCCCACAAAATCTTTAATGTTTTTGAAAATGGTGTCCGTATCGTTAGAGACCGTAACCGTGACGGGTGTATCAAATTTGCTTTTAAGGGTGTACGTTACGCCGTTGATGGCGAACGTGTTGGACGTACGTTCTGTTTCCAGGCCGTTCATCGTAAATTTTGCATTCTCACCGCCGGATTCTTTGCTGCCATTAAACTGCAATGTTTGATTTAAGAAATCATTGCCAGACCCGCCAATGATGATTTCATCACCGTCTTTGTTAAGGTCTCCAGTCGATTTTCTTGTGAGCGAAACCCTGTCCGCATTTGCGTCATAGTACATGCCGATCCCAAGTGTCGAATGGTTGTTTACATCTGCCATGACAGTATTTAAAGAATCCGTGCCATCAATATAAAAAGTCGCTTTATTTATACTTCCGTCTTCATTATAACTTCCGAGTGACATGGTGGCATATTTTGATGAATAAGTGACGGAAACTGTGTTGCTTTCTCCGCTTAATACAGATGAATCCGTAAACGTGATCAGGCCGGTTGAAGCATCCAGCGTACCGATCGGACTGCTTTTTCCTGTATCGGATTCTGCGTACAGTTTGTCGTTTTCGAGCACATAGTTTGTATTGTTGATTTTTAAGCTGAACGCCTGATCTCCGCCCGCATCCGTTGCGATCAAGCCATGCCCCAGCTGCATCGTTGCCGTACCCTGGGCCAATGTTTTTGTTTCTGTCACCGCCCCCGCGACATACTCCACATTGATGCTGGATCCCGAAGATACCGCACTGTCAAATGTCAACACGCCGCTTTCCGCGTTATAAACGGCATAATTGCCTTTTTCATTGTCAGGAATATTGCTTTTATCATTTACAACCTGATAGGTTTTGCCATTTACTTTTACATTCATAGCATAATAGGTAATACCGTCCGTCGTTGTTGAAACAGGCGGATTGGACAGTTTGACCGATGCCGTCGCATCCCCGTCTCCTGAAAAAGACTGGGAGACCACGACCCCGTTGTTCCAAGTAATGCCGTTTAAAAAGTTCCCGGTCTGGCTGTAAAGGCTTGCGTCCGCTTTGATTTTGGCACCGGATTTGGAAATCGTTGTTGCCGTTTCAGATCCTGATCCGCTGATTTTTGTCGCAGCCGTTGCCAGTTGCGTAACGCTTTGGATGGTTGCTGATCCGAGTGCAGCATTATTTGCCGCAGTGGCCGTCACATTATTTTCGTTTGACGAGGTTGTCGTACGCACCCTGTACTTGGTTGTCAATTTCATGTTGGACAGCGTGGAGCGGAAGTCAAAATATTTTTGGTTCAGCGTCCGGTAGTCTTCTTCCTGCCACTCCAAAATTTGCTTTTGCTGCTGCAGTTTGACCAAAGGCTGTTTTGCCGCGGTCATCATTTTTTCGACAATGGAATCGATGTCCATGCCGCTCGCAAGCCCTGTGATTCTTTGTATGGATGTCATTCAATTCCCTCCTTATACCTTTTCATCGGCCAGAATCCCGACATGGTGCAGCATATCGGCATACGTATCCAAAATCCTTTTCGGCGGAATTTCTTTAATCACCTGGTCCGTCTTGTCGTCGACAATCGTAACATAATATTCTTTCAGCTGGTCATGAAATTGAAATTTTAAATGGGTGGATGATCCGGACAAGAAATGGTTCAGCTGGTCCACCGCTTTTTTCACTTTTTCTTTCGTTTCTTCATTGGCGGGAAGGCTTTGTTCCCTGTTTTCTTTTGTCACAATTGGCCTGGCCTGATCCGCCTCGGTTGCCTTTTGTGCCTGCGGTGTGCTGTTTGCAAGAGGCGGATGCGCAGCCTGCCACTGCGTCGCTCCAATCATAGCAAGTATCTCCTTATTTTCCGGCGTGTCCCGCCCCTTGTTTCATGGCGGAACAAAACCGCTTTTTTGTCTACTATTTGTATCGGATATTTCCAGCCGTTTTTAACATCCGCCGCTTTAAAATTTCACGTTGGCGAATGCCTTACTTGAGCCGCACGGGGGATGCAGCGCAAATTTTTGGGATAAAAGGCAGATACCCATACAGACACCGGTTTTTTCACATATGCTTTATCGTACAAAAAATAATGGGGTTGAGGAGGAAAAAACTTTGAATACAGATTATCAGGGAGTTCCTTATTATGAAACATTTCACCAAGAAGATGTAAGATTGCGGCCGTGGGGTTTCCGGCCATGGGGTTTCCGGCCATGGGGTTTCCGGCCATGGGGTTTCAGACCGTGGGGATTCGGTTTCGGCCCGTTCCTTGGAGGGTTTGCAGGCGGCCTAGCAACATCGGCATTGCTCGGACCGGCTTTTTACGGCGGATACGGCTTCCCGTACGGCTACGGGTTTTTCTGGTAGACTGGCGAAAGAGGCCGGCTTATCCCAATTTTGCCGGCCTCCATTAAAAAATAGAAAAACGGATCATTTGCTCGTTTGGATAAGCGATGATCGTAGGACTCAGGGGATGAGAAAAATTCGCTTTCATAAAATCGTTCGGCACCGGCTACATGCCGGTGTTTTTTCTCTTCGGCACTTTCTTCACGCACCACCCTACCGTTTACGCCCGCCTCGATACATAACGGTTTTCTTTTATCCAGAACCGGTACGGATAATGTTTGGCTTCACCGGTGTTATCGATCCCGATACGCGGGCCGGTTTCGATTTGTTCCGGTTCGTATCCTTCCGCAATAAAGAGCGGGCGTTCGTAAAATACGCGCCCGTAGTCTTCCATTGTAATGCCGAGCGCTTTCGCCAATTTCCCCGGACCGTTTGTAAGCTGCTTTGCTTCCTTGACTTTCCGACGGGCAAACATTAGCTCCGTTCCCATAAAAGGTTCCACGGCGCGGATCAGGATGGCTTCCGGAGTGCCTTCCCGGCCACTGACGACATTCACGAGGCAATGGGTATGCATTTGGTATGTATACACGTGGCCCGGGCCATGGTACATGATTTCCGTTCTTTTCGTCCGCCGGTTTCCATAACTGTGCGCGGCCCTGTCCGATGCACCCATGTATGCTTCCGTTTCGACAATAAAACCGGCCGCCGTTCCTTCTTCCGTCTCTTTGACGAGCAGGCAACCGAGAAGGGCACGTGCCAGCTCCAACGTATCTTTTTTAAAAAAATCCGCCGGTAAAGGCATAAGCAACGGGGTTTTTCTCACCTGAATGCCTCCTTTCTATCTGGGGCGCTACTTTCCGTACAGTCATGATACCCGGCAAAGGGCACTTTAACTCCATATCCTATAGTATCCAGCCAAAAAGCATCTTTCCGTGCAGTAAAGGATCTTTCATGCGCTTAAACATGCATTTTTCGACAGCGGTTTCGCCGAGCATAAGCGAAAACCGGAATGAACACTCTTTCTATGCAATGAACGTTTGACATCCCGAACGCTTCGAAGGCCCCTTTCTTCCCACCCATTCTGAAGCCGGAGACAAAAACATCTTTCCATTCAGCAATGGTTCCTTCGTATTTTTAAACATACCTTGCCACGATAACGGTTACGTGCAATACGAACGGAAACCGGAATGAAAATCTTTCCCATGAAATGGCAACAATGGATATCCCGCACGCTTTTAAAAAAACCCCCACCACCGATAACGGCTACGCTGCTGCGATTGCGGAATCCGGAACCAAACGCATCTTTCCATCCAGCAATGGTTCCTTCGTTTTAAAACCTATACACCGTTCCCTTATTATAAACCGAAATGGAAAAATGTTTTCCATTCAAAGCTTCCTTTGCACATTCAAAAAATGGATCTTCCCTGCCACGATAACGGTTACGTTACAGCAGTTACCAGAGACGGGGAAAAGGCATCCATCTCAATTCAATGATAACGATTGATATCCCTTTTTCCGCTTTGTTCGAGGCGTGCGACTAATGCGGTTAAAATGTATTTCACATAAGCCAGCACGCTCGAACGGCGCTCGCGGATGATGTTAAGCTGTTGGATAAAATCGAGTATACTTTCCCTGCTCATATTGCGGACAAGCAAATCGATTGCTTGCTCGATTGTCAATTCCCGGTGCCTGTCTTTGCTTGTCTGCACTTCAATCGATTCAAACGAATGCATGAAAGAGTGGAGAATTCCTCTGATTTGATTCTCACTCAACGGAATTTTTTTTAAATCTTCACTTGATGTTTTGCTCAATTTCAAACTCAAATCCTTTCTACACGACTATGCAGATGCCGGGCTGCACGCTCTGTATCTTTTTTTGCATTGCCACAGCAGCGCCCCCCCCTTCCCCCTTTATGCAATACGGATTTGAAACGATTAAAAACGGGATGATGAAAATTTTTCACATTTGCCTGTTTTATTATTATAACCGCAAAGGAAGGAAGCATTATAGAGCGTAAAACGGAAATGATACTTTCAGACTAGTTCTTGCCGAAAAATTATAATAAAGGCGGGCTCTCTTTGCCCGCCAGATTACATTATTGTTTCGTTTCTTTTACAGATTCATACATTTTTTGAAAACGGGCTTCCACTTTTGCAAAAATGGTGCCGTCCGGGAAGCGGTCTCCTGAAGTGCGTTCTGCTCCCGCGCTTTCGCCGGTTAAAATTTCAATCCCTTCCGAAATATGGCGAACAGCCCATATGTGGAATTGGCCGGTTTTTACGGCATCCACGACTTCATCATGCAGCATCAAATTGCAAATATTTTGCTGCGGAATAATGACGCCCTGGCGCCCTGTCAGCCCGCGATCTTTGCAAATGGCGAAAAAGCCTTCTATTTTTTCATTTACACCGCCGATCGGTTGAATCTCGCCCCACTGGTTCACTGAACCGGTAACGGCAATGCCCTGTTTGATCGGTACTCCGGCAAGCGATGAAAGAAGCACATACAATTCGGTACTGGAAGCGCTGTCCCCATCAATAAGCGAATACGTCTGTTCAAATGTGATGCTTGCCGAAAGCGGGATCGGCTTGTTTTTTGCAAACATGCCGGATAAAAATCCGGTTAAAATGAGCAGCCCTTTGTTATGAATCTGTCCGCTTAAAGAGGTTTCCCGTTCAATGTTCATAATGCCGCTTTTCCCGACAAACGTTTGCGCCGTAATTTTTGTCGGAATGCCGAATGTTGCATCCCTTGTCCCCATCACAGCCAGGCCGTTAATTTGGCCCACCCGTTCACCGTCCGTATCCACCATAATCGTCCCGTTATGGATCATTTCACGGTATTGCTCGGAAATATGGTTCGTCCGGTTTGCCTGCTCTTCCAACGCTTTGCGGATATGATGGCTGTCTACAAAGGGGCTCCCTTCTTTTTTCGCCCAGTAACCCGATTCGACGAGGATTTTTGTCAGGTCCTGGAAACGCGCTGTCAGCTTTTCCTGTTCCTCGGCAAGGCGCGCACTGTGGTCAATGATTTTCGCAACAGCACGCCGGTGGAACGGGAGAAGATTTTTCCGATCCGCATAGCTTTTGATAAAATAAGCCATTTTCCTGCGGTTTTCCGCATCCCGCTTCATCACCGTGTCAAACTCGACTTTCACTTTAAACAGCTTATGGAAATCTTCATCCACCCTTGATAACAAATCGTATAAATAGTAAGACCCGATGATGATCACTTTGATATTGAGCGGGACGGGCTCAGGCTTAAGGCCGCTCGTCGGGAAAGCGCCCCTTTCGGCAAACGGGTCTTCAATCTGGATTTTCCCCGTTTGTAGCGCGCGTTTTAAAAGGGTCCATGCATACGGCTGTGAAAGCAGTTCAGCAGCCTGCAAAATCAAATAGCCCCCGTTTGCCAGATGGATTGCGCCCGGTTTGACGAGCGTAAAATTGGTTGTCCAGCTGCCGAACGCGCCGCGGTACTCGATTTTTCCGAATAAGTTTTGGTACGTCGGGTTCGTTTCATAGATGACAGGCGCACCCTGTCCGTTTTTATGGCTGACAAGGAGATTGACGGCATAGCGTTGGAGCTGCTGTTCTTTGCTGCCGGTTAACGCCTGAACGACGGCATTTCCTTCTTCCTGGTCGGTTAAAAACAGCGAAAAATGCTCGACAACATCATGGTTGTATTCTTCAAGATAGCGGAGAACTTTTGGAAAATCACGGTAAGCTTCTTTTAGCGGCTGGAACAGGCCTTCAATTGTAAAAGCAGCCGTCTCTTTATGAAAACGATCGAGATTTTTCCGGAGCTGTTCTTCAATTTTCCGGATCTGGTACACCGTTTCATTGATTTTTTCCTCAAGCTGTTTTTCCCGTTCTTTCAATTTTTCTTTGTTAGCATCGGAAAGCCGTTCGTATTCTTCTTTTTCCATCGGCCGGCCGAAAAAAAGCGGAAGGGTTTGAATGCCGGCCGGGGTCCGTTCCAATTTAAAATTCAGCCCGGACGCGAACGTTTCCGTTTCTTTCCAAAGTGCCTCAACCTGGCTTTGCGACGCGTCAATGATATTCCGCTTCTTCTTTTCCGTTTCTTCATTTGAAAAAGTGGCGCGGAGTTCCCGTTCAATATCAATCAAAAGGGTTTCCATCTTGCGTTGAAAACGGAGACCGCTTCCAGCCGGCAAATTGATGACAAGCGGCCGGTCCGGATTTTCAAAATTGTTGACATAACACCAGTCATCCGGCACAGGCTGTTCGGATGCGAGCTTTTCGACACTGTGTTGCGTATACGTCATTCTCCCCGTCCCGGACGGCCCGACGACGAATAAATTGTAACCGGACTGCTCGACAGACAAACCGAAATCCATCGCCTGTTCCGCCCGCTGTTGCCCGATCATTTCATTCGGCAGCGTTTCCAACTCATCTGTCGTTTCAAACGGAAACTCGTCCGGGTTGCATTCCGAACGTAAGGATGAGACAGGCACACGGTGTACGGATAAAACTGTTTCATATTCTTCCTGATTCATTGCAATCCCTCCCAATATAGGCAATGCTCTTCCTGTAGCATTTCGACATTTTTTTCGGAATTCCTGCAAAATGGCGGCATGTCAAAAAGTGAACATTTTTAAAACGGAATCTGTTGTGTTCATTTTTCTCCGGCATTTCACCAGGTGACAGGAAAAATCTGTTTTTTCCCAAAGCAGGAACATCCTGAAAAAGATTTTTTGGCATTCTATGGCAGCACATCCAGAGCGAAAATTTGCAGAGGGAAAACGCGCAAACATTGCGAAGAACCCGGGCATTTCGCGGCAGGAAAAACGCAGAGCAGCCGCAATCTTCCAGGACCAAATATCGAAACACGAAAAACTGCTCCGGTTCGATCCGGAGCAGTTCACTTCAGAGCTTAGTAATCTTTTACAGGCGTTTTCCTGAGTGGCGTGTTCTCCGCGCGCACTTTCGGGGCGACTACGATTTGGTAGTATACAAGCAGAAAGACGAGCCAGAGAACACCGGCGAAAACGGATATGCGGGTTAACGGTGAAATGGCAATCGCGATAAAAGCCAAAAGAAGCATGGCCAGCCCGGCAATTGGCAAAACCGGCCAGAACGGCATTTTGTAATGAAAACTTGCGCCTTTGTCTTTGGATGCGGCCCGGTTCACAAGTTCCAGCACGAGGATCAGTGCCCAGATAAAAATAGCCGAAAAGGCGGAAGCGCTTGTGATCCAAACATAGACAGTATCCGGCGCAAGATACGTCATGATGGTTCCAACCGACATGGCCACAGCAGTTGCAAACACGCCGGCGTACGGAATCCGCTGTTTGTTGAGTCTGTTGAGGGAACGCGGGAGCAATCCTTCATTCGCCATACTGTAAAGTTGCCGGCTGCCGCCGTAAACGCCGGTATTGCACGATGAGAGCCCGGAGAAAATAATGATCAGGTTCATCAGCGCCGCCGCAACCGGAATGCCGACTTGCGAGAAAAGAAGAACATACGGGCTGCCGTCATGCCCCGCAAGTTGCGTCCACGGATACGCGCACAACATGATCAAAATGGATCCGATATAGAAAAAGGAAATCCGGTATGTAACACTTCTGAATGCTTTCGGCATCGACTGGCGCGGGTTGTCCGATTCGCCTGCTTCCACGGCGAGCGTTTCAATGCCGGCGTATCCCTGAATCACAATCGCAACCGCCTGGAAAACGCCGAACCACCCGGCCGGGAAAAACCCGCCGTGCGCCCAAAGATTCGAAAAGCCAACGATTTTTCCACCATTAAATAAACCGGTAAAAATCATCAGCGCGCCGAAAACCATAAAGGCGAGAATCGCAAAGACTTTTAAAATCGCAAACACAAACTCAATCTCGCCAAAAATTTTTACAGCCAGTAAATTAGAAACTGTGAATAAAATGAGTGCCAAAAATCCTGGAATCCAGGCCGGAAAATGCGGAAACCAGAACTGGACCAGCTTTCCGATCGCGGCAAGCTCCGACATCACAGTCGCCACCCATAAAAACCACCACATGCCGCCTGAAACAAAGCCCATCCGCTCGCCGAACAAATCATGCGCATACTTGCTGAATGATCCGGCCACCGGTTTTTCAACCGTCATTTCCCCGAGCGCCCGCATGACAATGGCGACAACCAGGCCGGCCGCAATATACGCCGCCAAAACGCCCGGTCCCGCCATTTTCACTGCCTGCGAAGCGCCGTAAAACAGACCGACGCCGATGACGCCCCCTAATGCCAAAAACTGAATATGCCGGTTTTTCAGCGACCGGCTTAAATGATTGCCCTGTTTTCTGTCATTCTCCATCCTTCCAACTCCATTCGCTTTTTTGTCTGCATACCCTTTGCCCAACCGTTTAAACAAAACCGGCGGATGTTTCAGCTTCCGATCCTCGGGGTATACTAACGACAAAAAGGAAGTGAAACCATGTCCGATAAACAGTTGAAGAACGAAGAAGAAAATGAAAAGAAGAAAACGAAGAAGCTGGCTGACAAAACACTGACGGACGGGACAATGGACAGGAAGGAAAAGAAGGAGGAGTAAAATCTGAACTGATAAAAAATTTTGTTTTTTTGTATTGACAGCCTAGCCTAAATCTTGTATAAATAATTTAACAACAAAAAACGTATAATCTCTATGGCTGGAGACGATGAGAAGCCATAGCCAAAAACATGACAAATGTTTTTTTGGCTATGGCTTTTATTTTTCGGCAGGATTATACGGAAAAGAAAGGGAGAGAAAAATGAGTTTTGAGCATTTAGACTCGCCACAGTTAAAGCGCTTCCAAAGGAAAGTCACACTTTTGTCTGCCGGCGGTACTTTTTTGGATGGCTTTGATTTAACGGTAATTGCTGTTGCCATGCCGCTGATCCTTGATCACTGGGAATTCGGGCCGGGCATGCAGGGACTGATTACTTCCTCAGCTGTCATTGGCTCTTTTATCGGAGCAATCTGGCTGGGGAATTTAACAGATAAGTATGGACGGAAAGCCATGTACGTGGTTGATTTGTTGGCATTTGTCGTTTTTGCGACACTTACGGCGTTTGCCCTGGCACCTTGGCAACTGGCCCTCTTCAGATTTTTACTTGGCATAGGGATCGGGGCAGACTATCCGATTTCCGCTACGCTTGTATCCGAATTCAGTGCGACGCAAAGCCGGGGAAGGCACAGTACATCACTCGGCGCCATGTGGTTTGTCGGAGCGGTTGTTGCCTATCTGGTTGGCATACTGCTTGTCCCGCTCGGCGAAAATGCGTGGCGTTACATGTTACTTACTGGCGCCATTTTTGCTCTCATTGTCTTCTTTTTCCGTGTAACGCTTCCGGAATCACCACGATGGCTTACTGCAAGGGGGCGTGAAAAAGAAGCAGAAGAAATTATGCTGAAAATTACCGGACAGAAAGTCAAAATTCAGCCAAATATGAAGCCAAAACAAAAGATTAGCAGCCTTTTCACGAAAGGACTTTTCCGTCGCACTTTCTTTGTTTGCGGATTCTGGTTTTGCTATGCCGTTGCCTATTACGGAATTTCCATGTATACACCGACCATTCTAAAACCATTTACTCACGGATCGCAAATGATGGTATATATTGGTTCCGGAACGGTTAGTTTGTTGGGCTTAATCGGAGCAATTATCGGGATGAATTTGGTTGAAAGAATTGGCAGAAGGCCGTTGATCATTACTTCTTTTACCGGCTTATCCATTGCATTAATCATTTTAGCACTGAACCCTTCTCCGACAATGGCTTTTCTTGTCATCTTATTCAGTTTTGCCGTACTATTTGCCAACATGGGTGGCGGCATTCTTAATTTTGTATATCCAACTGAGTTATTTCCAACCGGCATTCGTGCAAGCGCTTCCGGATTGGCAACTGCCGTCAGCCGGATTGGTTCAATCATGGGCATTTTGGTATTCCCAAACCTTGTTGTGGCATGGGGTAACAGCAAAGCCCTCTGGTTTTTTGCCGCCGCCGGATTGCTGGGACTTCTTATCTCGGCTATTTTAGCACCGGAAACAAAAGGGAAAAACCTCGAACTTATTAATCAGGAATTTGATGAAAAAAATGCTGAAGCAGGAGGTAAAAATGGAAACTTGGCTTAGTATATGGTCAATCGGGCAGGAGAGCACGCTGGATGATTTTAAAATACTTCAAAAGGCCGGCTTTGACGGCGTTGAAATTTGGGCAGAGCATTTACGGGCAAAAGAAACCTTTGAATATGCCCGGCAAACTGGCTTAAGAACGAGCATTCATCTTCCATTCCATGATTTGAACATTGCCACGCCGGACACGATTATCTATGAAAGGGCGTTTCATGTATTAAATGAATGGATGGATATTTTAGCGGGATACGGAGGCAGCCATGCCGTTTTGCACGGTGGCTATGCCTGGTCCTCTGAAGAACGTGATGAAACGCTGTGTCGTGTTCAAAGCCGGCTCATGAAATTAAATGAAGCGGCACAAAAGCGGGGGATCGTGTTGTTGCTTGAAAATCTAATCCCTGACCGGTTAAATTACTGCCACCATGTTGCTTCTAGCTTAGAAGAATGGACCGGCCTGCTTCAAGCCTGTAATTTGAAGGCATGCCTGGACACGGGACACCTGGCGATCATGGGAAATGAACTGGAAGAGACTGTAAAACAGCTTGGTGAATTGTTGGGAGAGATACATGTATCAGAAAATGACGGAAAAGCGGATTTGCATTTGCTGCCGGGGGAAGGGAACCATTATACAGAAAAACTGATTGATATTTTGACAAAGTATCAGTTTACAGGGCCGGTTGTATTCGAAATTAATCCTTATCAATATACTCTAAAAAATATAGCAGATAATATGGCAAAGTTTAGAGAAAAGCAAAAATAACACGGGCAGAGACTTTAGAAACCCCCAGCTGGTAGTAAACCTTTTTCAAGGTTTATTAAACTGGGGGATTTTTCTTTTACTGGGAGGGAAAGCAATTGAAAAAGGGATTTATTTTTGATTTGGACGGAACCATTTATCTCGACAATCAATTAATAAAAGGGAGTGCGGAAACGATTGACTTCTTGCAGAATCGGGGACACCATGTTGTTTTTTTTACCAATAAATCTATTGCCACCAGAACTGATTACGTAAAAAAATTGAACCATTTGGGGATCCGTACCTCACTTGAAGACATTATCAATTCAAACTATGTGACTGCAAGATTTTTAAAGCAAAAAATGAATCCATCAGAGCTTGCCTATGTGATCGGAGAAAAAGCTTTGTATGATGAATTAGAAAAAGAAGGAATTTTAATTACAGAAGATGCTAATCTCGCAAACTATATTGTGCTGGGGTGGGATCGCCAGTTTACTTATGAAAAACTGAAGCAGGCATATATGGCATGGCGAAACAATCATGCTTTGATCATTGCCACCAATCCTGACCGTACATGCCCTACTGCAGAAGGACCGGTTCCGGATTGTGGTGCATTAATTGGAGCATTTGAAGGCGTGAGCGGCATCAAGATTGACCATATTATGGGAAAGCCCTCGAGGTTTGCTACAGATCTTATTGTCAACCATATATTAAAGCTGAAGCCGGAACAATGCTATATTGTCGGTGACCGCCTCGAAACTGACATTCATATGGGAAATGTGTATGGCTTACATACCATTTTGGTTTTAACAGGGATCAGCACGCAACAAACGATCAAAACAACAGGGATACAACCGGAGTACATTCTTGAAAGTGTAAAAGAAATTATGCAAATGTCCGAGATTACGGACTGTAAAGCAGAAAGACGAGGTGCTTTGCATGATTGAATTTTTTCAGTTTGACAGCGAAATGCTCCTAAAACTCGTCATGTCTTCCATACTTGGATTGGCAATCGGGCTTGAACGGGAAATAAAAAGAAAACCACTCGGATTAAAAACAAGTCTTGTGATTTCAATTGTCAGCTGTTTATTGACAATTGTTTCCATCCAGTCTGCTTATTCGTTTCCGCAATCCGATTTTGTCCGTATTCAAATGGATCCTTTAAGGCTCGCTGCCCAGATTGTTTCCGGAATCGGATTTCTTGGGGCGGGCGTAATATTACGGAAAGAAGATGATACCATTTCCGGTTTAACAACGGCTGCCATGGTTTGGGGGGCAGCCGGTATTGGAATTGCCACCGGTTCAGGCTTTTATATGGAAGCAATTGCAGGGGGCGTACTGCTCATCATTAGCGTGGAGATCATTCCGGGATTGATGAAAAAAATTGGTTTTGAAAAGCTGTACGCAAAAGAGATTTCTCTCAATCTTATCTTACAGGACAGCCGTGATATCCAAAAAGTCATTCGCTCCTTAGAAAAACAAGATATGAAAATCATCCAAACCCATATTAAAGATCTGGAACATGCAGCATACCAGCTTGAGTTAAAAATAAAAGTCAGAGAAAAAACGAGCATTGCTTATATTTATAGTGAAATCATTCAAATGAATGAAATCAAGCGGTCGGAAATCAGCGGATAAAAAAAGAAACGGCACAAAAGGCCGTTTCTTTTTTATCAAATTAAATATCAAAATTCCAAAGTGAAGGATCCCCTGTTGAAATCGCCAGTGCACCTGCCTCTAATCCTTGCAAAATATCCTCTTTTGATTCAATTAAACCACCGGCAATAATTGGAAATTTTACCTTTCTTGTCAGCTGGTCGATAATGTTTGGCATCAGACCGGGAAGTACTTCAATGGCATCAGGACTACAGGTTTTACTCGTGTCAATTCCCTTCTGGACAGCGGATTTATCAATGAGAAAGATGCGCTGAATGGTCATTAGTTTTTCATCTTTTGCATATTTAATTAAAGAATGTTTGGTGGTGATAATTCCGGTTGGCTTCCATTTTTGAGCGACAAATTTGACAGCACTCCTTGCATTGGATAACCCTTCAATAAAGTCCATATGTATAAAAATATGCTTTCCGGCCTTTCTTAACTGTTCGAGATAATCTGACGTATTCAGCAAATCCCCTGTTAAGAGAAATACAATATTAGCACGGCTCAAAGCTGCTTTTTCAATATCTTCTTCTTTCTTCACTGAAGCAATGACCTGCGATTGAACAAGATCAACAATATTCAAAATAATTACCCCCTTTTTATAACCATGCTATATGTACTTATTCCTTTAACCTTGCTGGAATTCCTTCATAAAAAACTCTCCTTCAGCCGTCAATAGAAAGAATTGGCAAATACTTCTTACCCCGATTGTGTTCATGGTTTAACGATTTGGGGTGATTTCCATTCGTTATTTTAGCAAATGGCAAAGTGTCTTTTTCCCGTAGCCATTAAAAAAAGGAAAGCATATTTGCCCCAATGCTTTCCTCTTATTTCTATTTTTTCTTCTGGACTGTACTTATCTTTTATACGTGAGATCTTTACCGGTGTAAACAGGTTTTTTCACTTCAATCCAGCAGATGCCGGAAAAACGCCATACGCTTATCAAGAAGTATCATGAAGGGAATCAAATATACACAAAAATATAAAGGAGACCCCGGAAAAGGCCTCCTTTGTGAAATATAAAATTAACGCAACAATTGCAATACTTGCTGTGGTTGTTGATTGGCTTGAGCCAGCATAGCTTGAGCAGCCTGGGCAAGGATCGATTGCTTTGTTTGTTCAGACATTTCTTTCGCCATGTCAACGTCACGAATACGCGATTCAGCAGAAGTCAGGTTTTCTGACGAAGTTGTCAGGTTGTTAACTGTATGGTCTAAACGGTTTTCAAAAGCACCAAGTTTGCCTCTTTCAGCCGATACTTTTTGAATAGCATTGTCAATGACTTTAATCGCTGCATTTGCCTGTGTCTGCGTCGACACTTGCAATCCGCTGACACCTAAGGCTTGGGCACGCATATCATTGATGTCTACTTGTAAATTTTGTCCTCCGTTTGCCCCAATTAAGAAAGTTGCAGAACCGTCGGAACGGACATCTGCTGCTGCTTGCGTTTCTTTAAAAGAAGAAAGGGCGTTGGTTGCAGCTGTTCTGACATTCCCATTTTGGTCTTGGACGGTAATCGTGATGCCTTCAATCGCATCAGCCGTTCCTGCTGCAGCAGCTGCTAATTTCAGAGAGCCGTCTGTGTTAGCAGTAAGTGTTCCCCCTAAATTCGTTCCAATATCCGATAATTTAGTATCAGCTGCCACAGTTACACTATTTGTTGTTGTCGTTCCATTTTTGACATAAGTGACAGTGACTTTGTCCCCAGCCGTAATGCCTAGTGAATTGCCGTCCTTATCTGTAAGATCGGTAAGCAAAGTATCTGTTGTTGCAGCCGCATTCCCATTTCCTTTATCCTTAAAAATGCCGCTTGTATTTTCATTTGCCACAGCAGTCGTAACAGCTTTACCCATTGAACCGTCTAACAGATTTTTTGTGTTAAACTGGGTTGTATTGCCAATCCGGTCAATTTCGCTTTCCAACTGTGACATTTCACTTTGAATGTTTTGCCGGTCATCATCCGTATTTGTATCGTTAGATGATTGTACCGCTAATTCCCGCATACGTTGTAAAATATCATGCGTTTCATTCAGTGCGCCTTCAGCCGTTTGGAGCAAGGAAGTGGCATCCTGCGAATTTTTTGTTGCCTGGTCGAGGCCACGAATTTGCGAACGCATTTTTTCGGAAATGGCAAGGCCTGCTGCATCATCAGCAGCACCGTTGATACGAAGCCCCGAAGACAGTTTTTGCATTGCTTTCGATTGTGCGTTTGTCGCAGCATTTAAGTGGTTCAACGTGTTTAACGCTGCAATGTTGTGATTGATAATCATCTGTTTTTCCTCCTTGAATGTTGTGCACCCACATCCTTGTGGGCGAAATTTATCAACGGGGTTCGAGGTCGGCCGCCCTGTTCCCCCGCTCACTTTATATATCGGATAGCAGGACTTTTGATTTAATAGTTTTGCTGAATTTTTTTCTTTTCTTTCCTGTGGAGGTGGTGTGGGGGGACTGGGGGGAGAGCTGATGTATTGTGGTTATCCGGTGTTTGCAGTAACAGGCACCAAAACAGCAAAATTTCTTTTACTGTTTTGGTGCCTGTTACTGGTTATACCCTACCTCCCACAGCACTTCTTATATTTCTTCCCACTGCCACAGGGACATGGATCGTTTCGGCCGATTTTTCTGGTTGTTACAGGTTTGTTGTTTTCTTTTTTCAACGGGAGGGGATGCAGCGCCTCTTTTTCCTCCTTAAATATTTCGCTTGGCATATAGCCCTTTAAAATCCATTGTCTTGTATGATTATTTAATTGAATTAAAATGTTCATCATCGCTTCTGCAGTTTTGAAGTCGGCGATTTCAACCTGGGTTTGCATGAATTCAAGAAGATTGTTTGTTGATTCGCCCACTTTGATGGCAAAGATACATTCCATGATGATTTGGTCGGTTTCTTTACGGGTAATCCGATAATTGTCAAGAAGGAAGCGCCTGAATGATTTGGTGATTTTATTTTCCGGAACATAGTCAGGTGCGCCTGCTTGGAGTAACTGTGCTTTCGTAAAAGGATAGTAATCCAGGTCTTTTCTGCTGTCCTGCTCTTCTTTAATTTTAAAAGGATCAAATACACGTTGATGTATCAGGCCCTGATATTCCAAGCAAACCACTTTATAAAAATCGTCAGCCTGCCTCATCACGTTGAAAAACTCGATTGGACGAACCGGCTTTTTTGTATATTGTTCGATTTTTTCCAGCATGGTTTGGGAATTCAACACACCATAATAATACAGCATGCCTTGTGTGAGGCGAATCCATTCGGTGTTCCTTTTTAGAATGGATCTCACTTTCATGTCACCTTCTAGTGAAGACAGCGGCTCGATTAAATCTGCCGGCAGAGCGAGTACTTTTTCTCCCTTGTACGTCCCCGTGAAGATAAACCCAAGTGATTGTAAAAACTTGATTTGATAGGTTTCCATGGCAGGAGCAAATATAAAGCCCCCATTGTGGATCATGTTTTGAATCAAGCGAAATAAATGCTCATCTAATTGGCAGAGAATGATTTTCATGAGTATCGGAATATGTTCTTCTAGTACAGCCGTTAAATCCGCTTTTTTTAAGCTGCTTGCATTGCGGATGTTCAACCGTTTTCTGATTTCGTGTAACTCATCTTTTGTATATCGCAAAAGCCCGGCATGCAATGAGAAAGGAAGGGAAATCTCAGACCAAATTTTTTTTGCTTCCTTCTCCCTCATTTTTTCCGTCTCATCATGAATGGTTTCTAATGCTTGCAATAATATTTGTTCATCCGTACGATTATGTTTCAAAGTCGTCACCTCTATCATAACTGTATTATAAATCGATCCCGGGATCAAACACCAAGTGAAAAAGGACTGGCACCGCGTTAAGAATTTAAAAGTGGTGTCAGTCCTTTTTTGAGATGTCTGTAAAAAATGGAATGATGTGATGAAGTTTATGGACTTTCTATAAAATTGTCTTTTTCCATCTCATTCGGGATATCGTCATCCTGATACAAAAGCTTGCCATTTTTTAAGATTTCACTTTTCAATTGTTGAGAGGCATCTTCAAACTTAATGATGTCTAAGGAAAGTAAAGTATCCAGCTCGTCTTCCAAGTCCAAAGCAAACAATACCCATTCTTCTTTTGACATTTCCGGCGCCACAATGGCTAAATCAATATCAGACCGGTCTGTGTTATCTCCGACCGCTCTCGAGCCGAAAAGGATAATTTTCTTTACCTTTTCTGTTGAAAGGCCGATTTGAACGAGCTGGTTTTGAATTTTTTTATCCATCATTCTTCTTCTCGCTCCCACTGTCTTTCTTGGATTGGGCAAGCAGGTGGAGCAGGCCTTCGATATTTTTTGCGGCGTTCGCGTTTTCTTCCTGTATGTCCAAGTACACTTCTTTCCGGTGAATTTCAACATGTTTTGGGGCGTTGATGCCGATTTTGACCTGGTCGCCATGGATCGCGGCGATAGTGATTTCAATGTCATCGCCGATTTGGATCGACTCGCCTTTTTTCCGCGATAAAATCAGCATCTTCTCACCCCTTTTCCTTGTCCGGCCCGTCCGCAAAGAGCGGGTGCCTTGTGTGGTAATGCCGGTCGTTTAAAATCAGTTGTTTCGCCTTATGATTCTTTTCGTTCATAATGAGCGGGGCCTGCAAATTGGCTGTTGTTTCCGAAAACGGATCACGGACCGTCAAAATGGCATAAACCCGCACATCTTCCTCTTTTTCAATCGACAGCTGTTCAAGCGTGGCATCATCAATGTTAAATTCATAATCTCGGAAAAACAAAAACGGGCTTGTGACGACAAAAGCGACATAGGGTGACGCCGTTGACTGGAGGACCATGTAAATGCCGTCGTCCAAAAGCGGCAGCAAAACAAAGGATTTCTCATCCGGAAATCCCGGAATCCCGCCTTCAAAATGCCATATAGCTGCATCCTCTATTTCCACTTCACCGTGGTATTTTGTTTGAAGCTTCATCATGTTTAGTGAGGGGTCCCCGACTTTTGCTGCCGGGGAAAACCGCCTTCTCTCCTTTCGATGGGCATATTCTTTTGCGTTTTCTAAACCTTTGGGGGGGCATGCATGTTTCTGCTGCTAACCGGCGTTCCGCTCCTGCCCCGCCCGGTTCAAAAACATTCAGATAAAAAAACGGCACCACCTGGCAAAGCAGGGTGGTGTCCCCGTATTATTTCAAAAAGTCGAGCAATGTCGGCTGGATCACTTGTGCGCCGACTTTTAACGCAGCAATATAGGCGCCGGATGCAACGGAAAAGTCCGTGTACGCCTTATCGATATCCACATCTTCGTTTCCGGCCATGATCTTCGTTGCCGTTGTTTCCTGCTGGGTGACGCGGTCTTTCATCAAATCAAGGCGGTTGCTCCGCGCCCCGGCCTGCGACAGTTCGCTCAGCACATTGTCAATATGGCCGTCAATTTTGCCCAAATAGCTGTCAAAGCCGCTTGCCGATGTGCCGGATTTTAAATCGCTGATTAAATGGTTCAGGTCTTTAAACAGATCATCAGAAAAAGCATTTGCTCCGTTCGCATTGACTTGCAGATAAATGCCATTTGACAGTTCGATTTTTACCGGATTGGTGTTCATGCCGAGGCTGGTTGAGCCGTCAAACGTGCTGATATCGCCACTGATCGGCTTCTCCGTCGTCCGGGTGCCGTTAAAAATATATTTGTCATTGACTTTCGTATTGGCAATATTGACAAGCTGATCGCGAAGTTGTTCCACTTCATCGGCGATCGACTGCCTGTCAGTCGGAGTCTTCGTGTCCGTTGCCCCTTCCACTGTCAGTTCCCGGATCCGCTGCAACACCTGATTGGCTTCATCAAGAGCGTCATTTGTCGATTCAATCCAAGTGCTGGCTTCCGCGAAGTTGTCTTCGTATTGCTTCACCTGGGCGACGGTTCTCCGGTAGGAAATGCCTTTCATCGCGGACAGCGGGTCATCCGAAAGTTTGTTGATCTTTTTGCCGGAAGACAGCTGTTCCTGGTATTTCGCGAGTTTACTATAGCTTGTGTTTAAATTGTTTAAGAAATTATTGGCGAGCATCGATTGGGTTACACGCATCGTTTTTCACCTGCCTATCTGCCTACAACACCCATGCCGTTGATGATTTTATCGAGCATTTCGTCTGTCATAGTAATCATCCTTGCTGCAGCATTATAGGCTTGTTGGTATTTGATCATATTGGTTAATTCCTCATCAACCGATACCGAGCTGACGGACTTCCGGTTCATATCCACCGAATCCAAAAGGGAAGCGGTATTTGTCTGCATATTGCCTGCCTGTTCGGCATCAACCCCGAGCTTTCCAATGAGGCCTTCGTAATTGCTGGTGATGGTGCCGGATGCAAGCGGCAGACCGAGTGCCGCAATGTTAAGCCTGCCACTGATCCCTTCAAGCTGCACGGATTGGCTGCTTAAATCAAAGGTAACCACATTTGCAAGATTAATGGCATTCAGCCCGTCGCCGGAATCGCCATTTGAAGAGGCGGCGATTTTATCGTATGTAAGGCTGCTGTTGACGGCAATTTGACCCGCGGCCCCTTTGTAGTCCGTTAAGGTACCGAACGTAAAAAAGGCAGTCCCGGCATTCCCTTTAAGGTCTGTCCCTTTTTCGTGGACAGCATTTAATACGTTTCCGAATGTGTAGGCGAGTTTGTCCAGGCTGTCGAGCAAACTCGGATAAGCCCCTGCTTCCACTGTGCCGTTTGCGCCGGCATACTGATAACCGTAGCTGTCAATCAGTCCCAACAGTTTGCCTTGCGGGAACGTGACCTTGCCGGTTGTATCCGCGACCGCAAAATTTTTCCCGCCGATTGTGATGCCGGTCATTTCCCCGTTTGCCGGTGGGCCGTCGAGGATACCGTCGCCGTTGCTGTCGGTTCCCCCTTGTACTTCAACTGCATTGTAATTTGAACCTTGGACAAGGTATACGCTTGTGCCATCCGCAGCGGTCATTTTAATGTTGTAAATGCCGTCCGCGTTTGCTTTTGGATTTCCCCCGCTTTTTTGTACTTCGACGGTGACGTTCAAATAACTGGACAACTTATCGACAAGGCTGTCCCTTTTGTCATACAAGTCGTTTGGCAAATAACCGTTCGGCTCAAGTTCAGCGATCTGTTTATTTAAGTCACTGATTTGCTTTAAAGTGGAATTGATATCGTTGACCGATACGCTGATTTCGCTGCCGACATCCGTTTTGTACTGGGAAAGCGTGCTGTTTAAATAGTGGAATGTATCCGTCAGCGTCTGCCCGCGTTCCAAAACAACCGAGCGAGCAGATACGTCTTCTGGATTCGTGCTTAAGTCCTGAAGGGATTCCCAGAACGCTTCCATTGTGTTGGACAAACTGCTTTTCGTTCCCGTTTCATCCATGACGGCTTCCATTTTGCTTAATGCACCAGATTTGGCTGACCAGTAACCCGCTGCACTGTTGTTTTCCCGGTATTGAACATCGAGATACTTGTCGCGGATCCGCTGCACTTCGCCCGCTTCCACCCCTGTCCCGAGCTGTCCGGCGATGGCCGGGCGGTTCATCGAAGCAGCGGGGTACGGATCTGACGCCTGCAAGTTTACCCGCTGCCTTGTGTAGCCATCGGTATTGGCATTGGCCACGTTCTGCCCGACGGTGTACAGGGCATTCTGTTGGGCCGTCAAAGCCCGTTTTGCTGTTTCTAATCCAAAGAAAGTGGACACCTTGCTTCTCCTCCGTATTCTTTCAGGCTTTTGAGTCGAACCGCGGCATGGCGGCCGCCGCTTTTTGCCCGGACGGCGGCCCGTATGTGGTGGGTTCATTTTTCGGATAAATCAGATCCAGCATGAATTGGGTAAATTGAAGGGAATGATAAAGGAGCATCTGGTTCAGCTCATTTTGCTGTTTCAGCTTCTTTGTGATGCCAATCAGGCTGTCCCTCAATGTTTCGAGCTGGGACCGTGCTTCCCCCGATACGGCCGCGATGCAGTCCGACAGCGTCCCATTGCCGCCGGTAAGCGTCTTTGCCAGCGTTTCCCGTTCCTGTTCAAGTGCGCCGATTGCACGGATATGGGCCTGTTCTTCCTGCGTAATTTTTTGCAGCCGTTCTATCTCCTGCTTTTTCACCGCTTCGGTTTTTTCGGTGGCAAGGATAAACAGGCTTTCATGGAGCTTCTGCAATTTTTCAAGACATCGGATCAATTTTTCCGCAGCCATTTACGCCCCTCCTTACTTGCCTGTAAAATATTTCAAAATGCCTTCAGCGGTTTTTTCCGCATCCGGCTGATAGGTTCCGTGCTGTACCTGTTGTTTTAAAGCCTCAATTTTCCGGCTCCGTTCCTGCTCAAACTGGGACGTTTTTTGCAACTGTTTCGCTTCTGAAGAAATTTCCACTTTATCCGTTTTCCGGGTGCTGGAGGCGGTTTGCTGCACATCCCGCCTGGCTTGCTGCTGATACGGATTGATCCCTGAAGTATTGACCGGATTGATTTTCATTCGGCTCACCCCTTTTTCAAACAGTATCCGTTCCATTATGTTTATTATATCGGATAAAGCTGCGCAATGTTTACTTGATGTGATAAGTCTTTTCCCTTATTTCTTCCTGCCGTTTCTTTTCTTTTTCAAAACGTTCAAGATCTTTTGCAATCGTTTTTGCACATTCTTCGCATAACTTTCCGGACTGGATTAATTTTCCGCAACGGTCGCAAGGATATGCCAGATTCGGAAAATGCGCAATCAAAAGCCGGCCGCTCCGCACCCATTTGAAAACCAGTTTTTCCGGGACATTATTTTTTTCAACAATTGTCTCGATTGTTGCCGCCCGGTTTTCACGTTTTCGCAAGAATTGAAAAACCCGTTCAAATGCAGCCTCTTCCTCGCGGTAGCAGTCTTCACACACATCGCGGACGGGATTTTTAACATACAATTTACCGCAATTCGGGCAGTTTGCCAACTCCGCCATTCGGCCCGCCTCCTTTTCCAGCACATTTGTCTTCTATCTTCTATATCGGCAGAAATTTCGTTGTGTTTAACTTCTTGCCACGGTTAACGATACAATTTTTCGGGCGCCCGCTTCACGTAACGCTTTTGCTGCATGGCGGACGGTCGAACCTGTCGTGTAAATATCATCCACCAGTAAAACGGAACGGCCTTCGATTGAAATTTCTTTTTCTATATAAAAAGTTTGGGCTTGATGAATGCGGTCAGCCCGTGTTTTTTTCGATTGCTTTTCGGCGTGGACGCGGTGAAGAATGTTAGCCGTTTCGAACCCGGCAGCACGGGCGAGCGCCTCCGCCTGGTTAAAAAGCCGTTCGGAAAGGCGCTCCGGGCTGAGTGGAACCGGCACGATGCAGTCAAATGCACGGGACTTGAGTACCTCTTTGATGCCATCCGCAAAAATGGCGGCGAGCGCATAATCCCCGCGAAATTTGAAACGGGTAAAAATTTCTTTACAAAAATCGTTGTACGTATAAAGCGAAATGTTTTCATCCAGCACGCCCGCCCATTCCGGGTCTTGTTCCCATCTAGCGCAGTCAAGGCACAGAGCTCCCTCCACATAAGAAGCATCCAGCTTGGCCAGGGGTCGGGAACATTTCGGGCAGACAGGCGGTGCAATTTTTTCAAGCTGCGCGCGGCAATCTTCGCAAAGAAGTGGTCCGGGCTGCGGAAAAATCAGCGTGCGCCAGGACAGTTTATGGGTAAGCGGCTGATGGCAGAACAGGCAATATTCATGCATCGAGCAACCCCCGCTTTCCCGCTTCTTCATTCATGGAGAGAATATGGCGCTGTGCTTTCACCATCGCATTTGATTTTCCGTAATGGAAAAACGTCACGTCCCCACTTGGGAAATCGGCGCTTCTTCCGGCTCGGCCCGCGATCTGGACGAGGGCAGCTTCCGTAAAGATAGCATCTTCCGCCCCGACGACACAGACATCAATATTCGGAAACGTGACGCCGCGTTCAAGAATGGTCGTCGTCAGCAAAAGTGGCGTTTTACAGGCGCGCATCCTTTCCACTTTTTCTTTCCGATCCGGGTCTTCTGCGTGCACCGATTCAATCGCTGGATGCAGCTGTTTAAAAACCGGCTCTGCTTTTTTCATGAGGCGGATGTTTGGGAGAAAAAGAAGCGCCTGTTTTCTGGATTCAAGCCTCTTTTTTACCCATGCTTCAACCGGAACCGGGAGCTTGCCTTTCTCAAACTTTTTTCGCCAGTTGCCTGCCCATTTGAATACAGGAACGGGGAGAGGCTTGCGGTGATAGCGGGCCGGGATCGTGACAAACGGGCGCTTACCTGCCTTGCATTCAAGCTGCCATGTTTCACTTGGTGTTGCGGTAAGATAAATGCGGGCGCAGCGGTCTTTTGCCGCTTTTTGAACGGCGCGCTGCAGCGTTTCATCGAAAGTATACGGAAAAGCGTCCACTTCATCCACAATCACGACATCAAAGGCGGATGCAAAGCGGTACAACTGGTGGGTAGTGGAGATGACGAGCTGCGCCCATTTATGGCGGTCAGGGCTGCCGCCATAAAGCGCGGCAATCGGAATATCCGGGAAAACGCGGCGGATGCGGGGGGCAAGTTCAAGGACGACATCTGTTCTGGGGGTTGCGATGCAGACGCGTTCGCCGTTTGCAAGCGCCGCTTCAATCCCTTTGAAAACGATCTCCGTTTTTCCTGATCCGCAAACTGCCCAAATCAACAGCTCGTTTTTTTGAAGAATGGCTGCTTTAACCGCTTCGGATGCGGCCTGCTGCCCTTCAGAGAGGGTGCCATCCCAATGGAGCGGGTGCCGGGGCGGGTGGAATGCGGGCGCAGGGCCTGCCCATGTGATAAGCGGCTTGCATGCGGTGACCCGCCCCATCATCAGGCAGTTCCGGCAATAAATGCTCGTTTTCCCGCAGTGGGCGCAAGGGAATTCGGCAAAAAGATGCGGCGCGCGGTTGCCGCAGCGCAAGCAGACACAGTGCGGGAATTCGCCCTGGATCGCCGGTTCAGCGCGGATCCAGCCTTGTTTAAAGTGCTGTTCGAGCAGTTCCGGTGAAAAAGGGATTTCCGGTTCGAGCAGGATCCGCCCGGCGAGGTGGCGTTGAAGCTGTTCGGAGAAAACAGAAGGCAAAGTGACCACTCCTTTGTTTTAATTGCGGGGGTGGAAAATGGGGGCGGCCCTGTTCTAACGGATTCGGGAAAATGGCAGGCAAAAGCCCGTACGGATAATGGATCACAACCGCTTTTTCGCTTATTCAATCGCGGATTGGCTGTCCGGCGGGTTTTTGGACTTGTCCCAAGAGGTAAAATCCTCCAAAGTGATTGACTGTCCGGCGGGTTTCAAGACTTGTCCTCGGGTGTGTTATGCCAAGTTTGTCCCGGATGATCCCATCATGCCGGGCTGTTCCAGCGATTTGGAACAGCCTGGCTCTTATTTCAGCATCCAGGCGATGCCGATCGCGCCTTCACCAAGGTGGGTCGCGATGACCGGGCCGAAGTAGCTGATCGAAAAGTCGACGGTTGGAAAGCGTTTTTCCAATTCATCTTTGATCTCAAGCGCCTGTTCTTCCCGATTGGCATGAATGATGGAGCTTTTTAGTGGCAAGCCTTTGGCGGCATCCTCGCCGAGCAGGTCAAAAATCCGGTTGAGCGCTTTTTTCTGGGTGCGGATTTTTTCAAACGGGACAATTTCATCATCAACAAAAGTTAATAGCGGCTTGATTTTTAACAGGCTGCCGATAACGGCCTGCGATCCGGACAGCCTTCCGCCGCGCTGAAGGTGGGTGAGATCATCGACCATGAAGTAGGCTTTCGTGGATGCTTTTAATTCATCGAGGCGGGCGAGGATGTCTTCCGGTTCTTTTCCGGCAAGCGCCATTTTCGCCGCATCAATCGCGTAAAATCCCTGTGCCATGCAGCTCCAGCCGGAATTGTAAGGGTACACTTTTATCCCTTCCACCATCCCGGATGCGGTTACGGCACCCTGGTATGTCCCGCTGATTTTTTTGGACAAGTGGATGCTGATTGCGGCATCGTAGTCTTTGGCAAGCTGTTCAAACAGTTCGACAAACTGGCCGATTGACGGCTGCGAGGATGTTGGAAGCTCGTCCGCCATGCGCATTTTTTCAAAAAACGCATCTGCTGTAATGTCAACTTCTTCGCGGTATTCTTCCTTCCCGAAAATCACATTCAATGGAATCATGTAAATCGAATATTTTTCGCGTACTTCTTTTGGAATATAAGCGGTACTGTCGGTCACAATGGCCGTCCTCATTCTTCCATCTCCCTTCCGCTTTCCTATTTTTATTTTATAGAATCAGGAACCATTTGTCAGCCGTCTTCTTTCTGCAATATGGAAATCTGTTTTGTGGCTGGTGCTTTTTGCCAAATTCCCCCTTCAAATTTCCTGCAAGTGTGCAAAATGTTTTTCATTCCTGCCGCAGATTCCCTTCACTGCAAAAATTTCCTTTCCACTTCAAGATTTCGCAAATGATACAAAATTGTAAATAATACCAGGTCCGGAAGCCAAAAAAGGAAGAATCCATATGGTTCAGCATACAATCATTCACTTGATGACGCTTTCTTTGATGGAAAAATGAATCTTTTCCAGAAAACGTTCGTGTTTTCGCCTTTTTCAAAACTTAATTTTCTGTTTTATCTGTCCTTTACAAATCATGTCATATTTTGTAGAATGTCTAAGGTAACTCAAATGGTGCATGCAACTCAGAGACAAAAGGTGTATCGTTCAGATTTAAAATATTTGAAAATTCTCCGTTGGCAAAATTATTGGATCACATCTTCATCACTGGGTTGGCTGCAAATAGAAGGAGATTTTCGACATGGAATTATTCAGGAAAAAATCAATGGATTACATGCTTAAGCAGGCCCGCGGAAAAAAGAGCCTGCAAAAAGCCCTTGGCCCCTTTGATTTGACCATGCTTGGCGTGGGGGCGGTCATCGGAACAGGCATTTTTGTTTTGACCGGTATTGTTGCTGCGCAGGCGGCAGGCCCGGCAATCATTCTGTCCTTTATTTTTTCAGGGATTGCCTGTGCGTTAACAGCTTTATGCTATGCTGAATTCGCTTCTATGATCCCTGCTTCAGGAAGTGCGTACACTTATAGTTATGCAACGTTTGGCGAGTTGTTTGCCTGGGTGCTCGGATGGGACTTAATTCTCGAATACGGCCTGGCCTGTTCAGTTGTAGCGAGCGGCTGGTCCGCCTATTTCCAGGATCTGGTACGCGGATTTAGCATCCATTTGCCGCACGCTTTAAGCGGCGCTTATAATCCGGCCAAAGGTTCGTATATTGACCTGATGGCTGTAGTGATCGTGTTCTTCCTGTCTGCTGTATTGCTGACCGGCGTGAAGGAATCGAGCAAAATCAATAATGTCATGGTCTGTATTAAAATCGGCGTCATTCTTTTATTCCTCGCTGTCGGCATTTTTTATGTCAAACCAGCGAACTGGACGCCATTTATGCCTTATGGCTTTAGCGGCATCATAAAAGGGGCGGCAACCGCATTCCTCGCTTATATCGGATTTGATGCCGTTTCGTCTGCGGCTGAAGAGGTCCGCAACCCACAGCGGGATATGCCGATCGGAATTATTTCTTCTCTTGCGATTTGCATTGTCCTTTATGTCGCTGTATCTGCAGTGCTGACCGGGATGATTCCGTATGCCAAGCTGAATGTCGGCGATCCGGTTGCGTTTGCGCTCCGGGTTGTCCACCAGAATTGGGTGGCAGGCTTTGTTTCACTCGGTGCAATTCTTGGCATTACAACCGTTCTCTTTGTCATGATGTACGGGCAGACGCGCCTTTTCTTTGCGATCAGCCGCGACGGTCTGCTTCCAAAATCGATCTCAAAACTGACGGAAAAGACAAAAACGCCGACAAGAAGCATCATCTTGACATGGCTGATGGCAACGGTTTTCTCAGCCGTTGTCCCGCTGAACCAGCTTGCAGAATTGACGAATATCGGCACTTTGTTTGCTTTTATTGTTGTCTCGATCAGTGTCATTGTGCTCAGAAAAACACGGCCGGACATCCCACGCAGTTTTAAAACGCCGTTCGTCCCGGTTATTCCGGTGCTGGCAGTAATCGCGTGTGGTTATTTAATGGTCCACCTGTCGAAAGTGACCTGGATTGGCTTTCTCATATGGTTCATCATCGGGCTTGCCATTTATTTCGGATACGGGTATCGGCACAGTGAACTCGGGCATTGGAAAGATGACAGAACACCGGCTGATCCGGTTAAAAATTGAAATAGGGAGACAACAGGAACACCTGCCCAGCGGACAAAAGAACGCCTGCATAGAATGCCGGGCAGGTATCCGGGCAGGCTTAGAAATAGAAGAACAGCGGCTTATGGGCGCCTCAAAAGCATTGCTGCCCCGGCTTGGCCGCATATCGGAAAATTGAAGCAGACATAAAGTCAAAAAAAGATTCCCGGGCGCACGCATACGCCCGGGAATCTTTTTCTATCCTGTAAATTTGCACTTGGTGATTTTCATTTCTGCGCCGGTGTTGCATGATTGTGGCATGGCGCCTGCGCACCATTCAAAGCCTTGGCATACACAAGTGTACGGCCAGGGCCTTGTTTTAGCGGACTTCAACCCACCCGTTTTTAATGGCGGTCACAACCGCCTGGGTACGGTCTTTCACTTTTAATTTTTGCAAAATATTGCTTACATGGTTTTTCACTGTTTTTTCACTTATGTATAAAGCATCTCCAATCGCCCGGTTGCTTTTTCCGTCCGCGAGCAGCTGCAGAACCTCGCATTCGCGCGGCGTGAGCAAATGCAGCGGCGGGACAACTGCCGGCGGCTGCTGGTAGGCGCCGCCCGGTGTATAGCGATTCGACAATTTGCGGAATTCTTCCACCAAATTATGGGTGATTTTCGGATGCAGGTAACTGCCGCCTTCAGCAACCACCTTTACAGCTTCAATCAGCGCATCGGAATCCATTTCTTTCAGCAAATAACCGGTTGCGCCTGATTTTAATGCGTGTGTGACATACGATTCATCATCGTGAATGGAAAGAATAATAATTTTTGTTTCCGGATATGCCTCGATCAGCTTTCTTGTTGCCTCTACCCCGTTTTGGTGGGGCATATTGATATCCATCAGAACAACATCCGGATGGTATTTTTCAATAATGTCCAGCGCCTCTTCGCCGTCTTCACCCTCGGCTACCACTTCAAATGTTTTTTCAAATTCCAAAATCCGCTTGACGCCCTCTCGGAACAACTGATGGTCGTCAATAATCGCAATTTTTACCGTCATGGTCACCTTTTCTCCTTTTCCAAGTCTAATTGCATCGGGATTTGGATAATCACCAATGTTCCCGCTCCTATTTTTGAATGAATGGAAATTTCACCATTTAAAAGGCTGACACGTTCTCTCATGCCGACAATCCCGAAAGCCCCTTCGCGGATGCTGCGGATATCAAAACCGACGCCGTTGTCTTTGACTGTCGCGATAAAACTGTTTTTCCTCAGCTCCGATTTCACCTGGATTTCCGTCGCCTTCGCATGCTTTAACGCATTTTGGACGGATTCCTGGATGAGACGGAAAAGCGCGATTTCGTAATTAGTCGGAAGCCTTCGTTCTTCCCCGAGATGCCTGTATGTAATGACCGGGCTTCCTTTATAGCTTTCAATCGTAGACAAATATTTTTTGAGCGTCGGAATCAGCCCGAGATCGTCTAATGCCATCGGCCGCAAATCGTAAATAATGCGCCGCACTTCTTTCAATGAATCGCGCACCAGTTCTTTTAACGTGCGCATTTCAGCAATGGCTTCTTCCATTCCATTTTCATGATAAACTTTTTCCACTAGGTCGGAACGGAGCAGCATATTGGCCAGCATTTGTGCGGGCCCGTCATGTATCTCCCGGGAAATACGCTTCCGTTCTTCCTCCTGCGCTTCAATGACACGCAAACCGAATTCCTGTTTATGCTTTGCATCTTCAATCGCCTCGCTAATGCTTTGCAAGTCGCTTGTTAAATAATTTAATACGACCGTTGTTTGCGAGACGAGATGATTGGCCCGGTCAATCGTATCCTTTAGTGAATGCAGCCTGCGTTCCAGTTCATTTCTTCTTTCGCGCAGCTGAAGTTCGCGCTGCCGGTTCATGGACAGCTGGATTTGGATCGTATGTGCCTTTTCATATGCTTCGCGCACTTGCTGTTCGGAAAAGTCACGGAAATGCTGGCTTACTTCCGCCAGGCGTCGCCTTGCAAATTTGGACTTCGTTTCCAGCTCATCTGTCTGCTCAATAACTTTAGCCACTGTTGCTTTGACTTCCTCAAGCTCATTGATGAGCGCATCGTAATCCTGGCGGCATCTTTCACCGATTTCAAAAATTTCGTGTTTGCTTTCTTCAACTGTTGCAACCATTTTCTCCAGGATCGCATCCAATGCTTTGGAGTCGAATGTTTTAAAAGTCATCTTACTTCCCCCAAAAGTAATAATAAAGGCTTATCCGAAAGCAGGGCAAGCCACAGCACACACGCGGCTAATGTTATTTTAACGCGAAAACCGCCGGTAAACGATCAGAAAATAAAGTATAACCGTATATCAGGACTATTTTCCCAGGTACTTTCGTAGGAAAACACGAACCGATATACGGCAGTTTCAACATATTCTTATATACTGAAATTATATCATACAAAAGCATGTTATAATGAGGGAAAAACAGGTTTTGCTAAAGGAAGGTTGCGATGTTAAAAGAATATTTTACAGTCAAAGGCGAGGCTGTGCATGAAATAGATATCCAGAAATCACGGTTTATCGCCCATGTGAAGCGGGCGGAATCGGAAGAGGAGGCGCTCCATTTCATCGCTTCTGTGAAAAAGAAGCACCGGGACGCCAATCACAACTGTTCCGCTTATATGATCGGTGAGCAGAATCTTATTCAAAAAGCAGCGGATGACGGCGAACCGGCCGGCACAGCGGGCGTTCCGATGCTGGAAGTGCTGAAAAAGAAGGATTTGAAGGATACGGCAGTCGTGGTGACGCGCTATTTCGGCGGGATTAAACTCGGAGCCGGCGGGTTGATCCGTGCGTACAGCAAAGCAGCTTCAGAAGGCATCAACGCATGCGGCATCGTCAAAAGGACGCTTACCGCCACTTTCCATGTCAAACTGGATTATACGTGGCTCGGAAAAGTCGAGAATGCGCTGCACCATTCCCCTTATGAAATAAAAGAAATCCGGTACCTCGGGCAGGTGGAGCTGGATATTTATGTAAAAGAAGGGGAACAGCATGCTTTTGAAACGTGGATTTCAGATTTAACGAACGGGCAGGCGGATGTGGCCGAGGGAGAAAAACTTTATTTGGAAACGGATGTTGCCCGGTAAAGAGAAACGCACAAATTGGAAAAAGCAGAAGCGGAAAGCCCGTCATCCGGCTTTCTGCTTTTTTATACCGCAAACGGCTGAACAAGCGCTGAGCCGGACACAACCGGCCGTGGCGGGAGATACTGAAATCTCAGCCAGATTGACGTAAAATTTGGGACTTGCAAAACAGGTTTTCAGCCGGCCGGAACGTCATCATCGTTACAATGACCAGGGGCTGCCAAAACCGCAAACCCGAAACTGCCAGTTGCGGTTGTGTGCAGGTACCGCCCCGGATTATTTATTGCGGGAACGGCCCCGGTGGATCCGGACGGCTATGACCGGTTTTTTATAAAATTTAACAGCGGCTTATAATCTTTTCCGACCAGGCCAATGCTTTCAACGAAAATTTCAATTGTAATCAGGATCACACCGATAAAAATGAGCGAGCCCCAAAGCGTCGCCATCGAGAAGATAAAGGCGGCGAGGCTGAACATGGCAGCGATCGCATAAATAATCAGCACGACTTGGCGGTGTGAAAAGCCAAGGCGCAAGAGGCAATGGTGCAAATGCGACTTATCTGGAGCCGATAAAGGCTGCTTATGGACAAGCCGGCGGATAATTGCAAAGAAAGTATCCGAAATCGGCACACCGAGAATAAGCGCCGGAATAATCAAGGAAATAAAGGTTACATTTTTAAAACCGAGCAATGACAGCACGGAAATCATGTAGCCGAGAAAAAGGGCACCGGTATCGCCCATAAAAATCTTTGCCGGATAAAAATTATAAAATAAGAACGCAATCGTACTGGCCATTAAAATCAGGCCGAGCACCGTCACATAGGCGTCCCCCATAATGATCGCCATGCCGGAAATGGTTAACAGTGCAATCGAGGAAACCCCCGCAGCGAGCCCATCCAATCCGTCAATTAAGTTGATGGCATTCGTGACGCCGACAATCCACAAAATCGTCAGCGGAATACTGAAAATCCCAAATTCCAGCTGTCCGCCGAAAGGAAGATTGATAAATTCGACATGAATACCGCTTAAAACAACAACCAGTGCGGCTGCCAGTTGGCCGATGAGTTTGACGCGCGGTGACAGCTCTCTTACATCATCAACCATGCCCGTAATGACAATAATCAAGCTGCCGAGCAAAATAGGCAGCGAATGCGAACTGTCCGGTTGAAACAGCAGCACGCCGGCGATAAAACTGATATAAATAGCAAGACCGCCTAAACGGGGCATGACTTTCATATGAACTTTTCGCTGGTTCGGCTTGTCAACTGCCCCGATCCGGATCGCCAGTTTTTTAATCAGCGGCGTCAGGAGTATTGTGAGCATAAAGCATATAAACAAGGTCAGGAATATCAATGTGCTGCCTCCTTTGGTTGATCAAAACCAATAAGGATTGAAGTGTTCGTGAACCCGCAATCGATGCCTGAGCATGATAACCGTTTCACTTCTTCTTAAAAACATTATACCTTAACTTTCTTAAAGCAATCTTAAAAAAATATTTACCCGAAATTCACTGTAACCATTATAATTGTTCTCCGACAATTTATCCACTAACATTTGAGCGATTCTACTATTTTTCATGCTTTTTCTCGCAGCAACCGCCAAAAAACATAAAAAAAGGCATCCCCGGTCACTTTGACATCAGGGATACCTTTAGATACAAAAACCGCATTGTTTAAGTGGCCGGCATCAGCAAACAAATTTTTTTGGCGGCTGGACAACCGGCATCCATGCCGCTCCCCGAGATGCCGCCCTTTCACGCTATATAAAATGAGCTTAGGCTTTCCCCTCCGAATGGATCGTTATAAAGAACGCAGTCTTCTTATCTCATCCCGCGTCACAAATTTTATTTCAATTTATATAGCATGAAGCTTTAACCTTTTTTGCAGCGGGGATGGCCCTTGCAAAGTTAACTATTGAAACAGATTTACGGCTTTGTTCACGACAAGCCCGCTGCCGCCGCGATGTTTAACATTTTCAATCAGCATCGCAACAAGCATATTCGGGTTCTTTTCGTCATATACGACGAAAAAGCCGTTTTCTTTGCCGTTTTGATCTTTTTGGCTCTTTTTCAGTTCAGCGGTGCCCGTTTTCCCCGCAAGCTGCGCTCCGGAGATATTGGCAGCGTGCGCCGTGCCGGACGGATCCGCAACGACCTGGCGGAGCATACCGGAAATCTCCCCGGTGGTTTTACTGCTTGCGGCATGTTTCCACACTTTTGTTTTTTCACCTGCAAGCAAATTTGGCTTCAGTTCATCGCCGCTGTTTAAAAACGGCGTGTAGCTGATGGCGAGATGGAGAATATTCATTTGCATCTGCCCCTGGCCATAACCCGTGTCTGCAAGCTGGATGTCACTGCTGAACTTGCCGGTGGACGAAATTTGCGATGCCTTCAACGGATACGCAAACGGAATGTCTTCCCCGAATCCGAAACCCTTCAGGCCCTTTGCAAATTTGTCCGCCCCGATATCAAGCGCGGTTTGGGCAAAAAAGATATTATCGGATAACACGAGCGCTTTTTCCATGTTTTCCGGGCTGTTATTGGCGTGGACGCGGGTCACTTTATAGCTGCCCCAGTCGGCGTTCTTTTGCCACGAAGTCCCTGTGATGGTTTTCGTTGCCGCGGTTGTTGTCGTCCCGGTATCAAGCGCGATAGCCGCAGTGACCGGCTTGATTGTTGAACCCGGCGCATACGTTAGGGCAAACCGGTTAATGAGCGGCTTATCCGGATCTTTTTCAAGTTTCGTGTAAGCGGAAGAAGACATGCCTGAAATAAAATCATTTGGGTCGAAAGCAGGCGTGCTTACAAGGGCAAGCACGTCACCCGTTTTGGGATGGATGGCCGCGGCCGTGCCGGCATCCCCCTTCATTTGATTGTAAATTTTCTGTTGCAATTCGGCATCGATGGTGACTTTGATATTCTCGCCGTTTTTCACTTTTTGCTCAGCAACGGTATAGGTGCTGCCGTCCTGCTTCTCGATGTAAATTTTTTCTCCTGCCTGGCCGCGGAGCTTTTGGTCATACAACTGTTCGAGCCCGCGCTTGCCGATTACACTCTCCGCAGTATAGCCCTTCTTTTGCAGTTTTTTCAGTTCTTCGCCAGTGATCGCACCGATATAACCGGTTAAATGCGCAGCGGCTTTTCCATAAGGATAAACGCGGGCACCAACCGTTTGCGAAGAAAAGCCCGGGATGGATGTAACTTTTTTCACGAGATCCTTTTTCTCCATCGGGACTTTTTTTAACGGGACAAACAAATGAGGCTGCACCCAGTCCTCATCCATTTTTTGTTTGATTTCGTCCGCTGACATGCCAAGCAGGCCGGCAGCTTTTTGTATATCCGCTTGTTTATCCCCTTTCAATTGTTCCGGAATGACGCCGATTTGGTACACGCTGCCGTTTTTGGCCAACGCTTTTCCGTTTCGGTCCAAAATTTCCCCGCGGACAGCGTTTTGGTCGGACACTTTAATCGTATCCCCTTTGGCCAAATGCGGGAGAATAAGATCCGGCTTCCAATTGACATACCAGTTTTCTTTTTTGTCCCGTTTTTCCTTTACAAGCGCCACTTTATCCTTGTAGGCGACTTTGCCGGCTGAGGTTTGGAACGAAATTTTGACCGGCACGGTAACTTTCTCTTTGTTTTTATAGGCATCTTTATCCAACGATTGGTATGAAACATTTAAATCTGAAACATTCAAGTCCCCGTACACTTTTTTGTACCGGTCCGCCATATCTTTTTTCGCATACGTATTTTTTGCGGAAGCCGATAAATAACTATGGTACATTTCCGCAAATTTTTCCTGCTTCCATGCTTTTACATAATCTGCAAGGCGTTCATTCGGTGTCGGCGTTTTTTCGCAACCGGCAAGGGCCGCCAAAACCCCGAGCAGCAAACCGATGATAAATACATACTTCCTCAAAAAATCTCCTCCCTGACACCGGCAAGTTTCCACCTTTTGAGAAAAAAATGGAGAAGTTTGCCGGTTTTTGTGTTACATTTGTGTTAGATAAGAAGAACTAGATTTGGAGGTAAGAACGTGGACATCATTACACAGTTAAAAGCAGACAACATGCGCAAAAAAAGTCTTCTCATGTTTATTACCCTGCTTGTTGCCCTGCTGGTCGTTTTTGTAACATATCTTTACAAACAAGAGGCCGGAATGGCTGTCCTGTACGGCGTGGAAATCGTTGTTCTTCTGGCACTGTATTTTACACTCGGGCGCGCCATGAAAAAATTCCGCTTGTTTTCTTATGCGAGCGTCATCATTTCTTATTTGTTCAGAATATATGCCACCCTTTTTGTTCAAAACAGCTTTTCCGTAGACATTTTGTTTTTCTTTCTGCTTGCTTATGCGGCATTGCAGTTTGAAAATGTCCTTTTCTTTATCGGAGCCGGTCTTGGCATTGCCGGATTTCTTGCCAGCTACTTGGTGCCGGCCGCCGATTCGGGCCTCATTCATAACCTGGTCCCGACCGCTTTGCTCTGCTATGTTTTAACCGCAATTTTATTATACGCCATGATCTACCTGCATCAAAATTTGATGGATTCTTTTCTTTTATCCATAAAGAAAACCCTTCAAACCATGGAAGATCAAGGCTCGGCTTACCGGCAGGAAATGGCGGAGATTCTTGACCGCGTTTCCAATGTGAACGACAATATTCAGACCAATTTACATGCCCAAAACGAAATGAAGTCCGCCGTTCATGAAATCTCTAAAGGCAGTGTAACCCAAAGTGAGCAGATTACGCAAATTGCCGGACACGCCGGAGATACGGTGCAATCGATGGAATTTTTAACACAAATGTCCGGTGAACTGACAAACGAATCGCTTGAAGCACAGGAAACGGCAAAAGCCGGTGAAAAGGCGGTAGAAAATTTAACGCTTGAAATCAGTGATGTGGTAGATACGATTATGGAGCTGAACAACACATTTACAGTGTTAACGCAAAAAGTGGAAGAAACGAATACGTTCACCGACAGCATCAAACAAATTACAGAACAGACGAACCTGCTTGCGCTGAATGCTTCGATTGAAGCGGCCCGCGCTGGGGAAGCAGGCCGCGGGTTTTCGATTGTTGCCGATGAAATCCGGCGCCTTGCGGAAACGACACACGAAACCACCGAAAAAATTAACCATAATTTGGCTGATTTGAACCAGAGCAACGCGGCGGCACGGGATAAGCTGGAATTAAGCAGCACACAAATTTTGACGACAGCGGAATCAAGCCAAAATGTAACCACCTATTTCCGTAAACTATTAAAAACGTTAAACGGACAGGTTGAGAAGTTTAAAGAATTCGATACGTTGTCCAAAAAAGTGACCGAAAAGGCGCATGGCGTGGAAGGCGCATCAAGCGAACTCGCGGCCATCATTCAAGAAACTTCCGCCAGCCTAGAAGAAATGTCGGCGACGATCGAAAGCTTAACGAATGACCATCATACAATTGCAGAAACGCTCAATGAAGCGGCTGCCCAGGCGGAGCAGTTCCGGGCAAAAACCGAACAAATGCAGGAAAAATTTGCCGATCAAATGATTTAGCAGACGGATATCTTAACATAGACGCACTCTAGGTTAAGGAAGACCCTCGATTTTGCCGGGTATCTTAACATAGAACGCTTCTATGTTAAGGAAGACGCGGAATTTTTACGGGTATCTGAACGTAGTCGCGCTCTAGGTTAAGAAAGACCTTCGATTTTGCCGGATATCTTAACATAGAAGCACTCTACGTTAAGGAAGACGCGGAATTTTTATGGATATCTTAACGTAGACGTGCTCTATGTTAAGAAAGACTCTCAATTTTGCCGGGTATCTTAACGTAGACGCACTCTATGTTAAGGAAGCGAGAAAATTTTTGCGGATATCTTAACGTAGTCGCGCTCTAGGTTAAGGGAGACCCTCAATTTTCCGGGGTATCTTAACAAATTTCGCTATTTCTGCCGCTTTCATTGGAAAAAAGTGCAATCTTTTCCTATAAAATGCCGAAATGGGGTACCATTGTGAAAAAATTTTGATAGAATGTTAAATAGAGAGATAAAAATATAAATGGAGGTTACACGAGTGTGAGAAAGAAAACTGTCTTTTCTGTTGCCGCTACAACCATTCTGGCCACTTCGTTTACATCGCAGGCATTTGCCCAGACATATAAAGTCCAAAAAGGGGATTCCCTCTGGAAAATTGCAAAGAAGTATAATACGTCCGTTGATGCATTGAAATCAACCAACCATTTGGCATCTGACACGATTTACCCGAACCAGGTACTGAACGTTTCAGCGTCCAAGGCAAAAGCTTCGGCCCGTTCTGTTTCGGCCCCATCCTCTTCTGCCAAAACGTACACGGTCAAGCCGGGGGATACATTGAGCACGATTGCCTTAAACCACGGCATATCGGTTTCAAACTTAATGAGCTGGAACAAGCTCTCTTCATCGCTGATCCATCCCGGTGACGTATTGGCTGTTTCCAAAGGGGCAGATTCCGCTTCCTCGTCCAGTTCAAGCAGCAGTTCGCGTTCAACCGGCAGTTCCAGTTCCACGACTACATACACAGTAAAAAGCGGAGACACATTATCCGGCATTAGCAAACAGTTTGGGACAACTGTCAGCAAGCTAAAATCTTTGAACAATTTAAGTTCCGATTTGATTTTTTCCGGTCAGAAGCTGAAAGTAACCGGTAGCAGCTCATCCGGTTCCTCCACATCGGGAACGGCAGGCGCTGCAAGTTCAAACAGTTCCGGTTCCACGGCTACGGCTACATACACGGTAAAAAGCGGAGACACATTGTCCGGCATTAGCAAACAGTACGGAATCACCGTCAGTAAGCTTAAATCTTTGAACAATCTGAGTTCCGACTTGATTTATGCCGGCCAGAAGCTGAAAGTAACCGGCAGTCCGTCCGATTCTTCCAAATCGGTCACAACAGTCGATACAACTTCAGGCAGTACCCATTCTGTATCTTCTTTAATCAGCATTGCGAACAGCTTAATCGGCACGCCGTATGTTTGGGGTGGTACGAGCCCGTCCGGATTTGACTGCAGCGGTTTTATCTATTATGTATACAAAAAAGCCGGGTACAGCATTTCCCGCATGTCCGCAGCAGGCCTTTATAACCGTTCTTACTATGTGAACAGCCCAAAGGCAGGAGATCTTGTCTTCTTTGAAGGCACGTATGGAACCAATCCGAGCGCGATCACGCATGTTGGTATCTATCTCGGCGGCGGCCGGTTTATCGCCGCGAATTCCGATGGCGTATCTGTTTCTTCTGTCGGCTACACGTACTGGAAATCCCATTTTGACAGCTATAAACGTTTCTATTAATGTTCTATAAATTGAACCAAAAAAACCGCGGATCTTCCGCGGTTTTTTTGCATCTGAACCGGCTTGCCCCGATTTGATTCTTCTTACATATAAAATTTAAAGCGGCTGCCGGCGTATTGCGCTTTGACATATTCAAACGGTGTACCGTCTGAAAGCGAAGTCACGCGTTCAATGGACAGCACCGGTGAACCCGGGGCCACTTTTAACAGTTTTGCCAGCCGTGCGCTCGCCGCAACGGCTTCGATTGTCTGGTACCCTTTTCCGAGCCGCAATCCCTTTTCCCGTTCAAGAAACTGGTAGAAAGAACGGTTTAATTTTTCTTCAGTAAGCCCTGCCGCAATCCTTGCCGGGGTGATGATCGATTCGAATACAATCGGGATCTCATCCCCGTAGCGGAGCCGCTCGATATGAAGAACGTTTTCCGGCTCTTTCAGCGTGAGTGCCTCCATTTCCTGCACGGAGGCTTCCCTTTCAAAAAACGCCACGATTTTATTCGAAGCTTTCATCCCGCGCTCTTCCATCAGCCGCGTAAAACTCATCCGCCCTTCCAAAGGCTGCTCCACCTTATGTTCGCTGATAAACGTGCCGCTTCCCCGTTTTCTCATTAAAATGCCTTCATCCACCAAACCTTGTACCGCCTGGCGGACTGTCATTCTGCTCACTTCAAAAAGATCGCTTAACACCCGTTCAGACGGAATGGCTTCGCCTGTTTTCCATTCCCCCTCCCTGATTTTCTTCCGGATTTCTTCCTGAATTTGAAAGTAAATCGGGATCGGGGAGGTTTTGTCAATCATGGCGCTTCCCGGCATCCTCCAGCAAAGAAGCGGCATCTTCATCGGCAACGACAACGACATTCGGATGCATTTGCAGAACGGATGCCGGGCAGGCTTCGTCCACCGGCCCTTTGATCATGCTGCGGACCGCTTCAGCCTTACTTTTGCCGAATGCCAGCAGTACGATTTTTTTCGCGTCCATAATCGAAGCAATCCCCATCGAAAGGGCGCGATCCGGCACATCTTCTTCTCTTTCGAAAAAGCGCCGGTTTGCTTCCCGCGTCGATTCGGTCAGTTCGACAATATGGGTTCTGGAATCGAAGGAAGTGCCCGGTTCATTAAAGCCGATGTGCCCGTTTTTACCGATGCCGAGCACTTGTAGGTCGACCGGATGCGTTTTTAAAATTCTTTCATACCTTGCACATTCTTCTTCGAGGTCTTCCGCCGTTCCATCAGGCAGATACGATTGTTTAAAATTCATATGCGAAAACAGTTCTTTTTCCATGTAATAACGGTAGCTGTGTTCATCGGTATCTTTGAGGCCCACATATTCGTCAAGATTCACAGTGGTAACGTTTGAAACGTCCAGTCCGGCATGCCGCATGTAAGCATACAGCTTCAGCGGCGTGCCGCCCGTTGCAAGCCCGAGCGTGCGGATTTGCCCTTCCCGAATCCCTTTTTCGATCAGTTCATAGGCGTATTTTGCTGCTTCATCGCTTGTTTTAAAAATATGCACATCCATTTTTATCCCCGCTTTCAAAGATGATATGTTTTTTTACCAGATCTTTACTGGTTGTAAGACTCTTTTACTGCGCGACTGGTTATTTCCGCTCTCCAAGGTGATACGTTGCTTTCGCTCGTAATTGTTCATCCAGCAGTACGAAATCGGCATCTTTCCCGACCGTAAGACTTTTTTTATCGCGCGACTGGTTCACACCAGTCTGTGTGTGTTATTCCCGCTCTCCAAGATGATACGTTGCTTTCACTTGCAATTGTTCATCCAGCAGTACAAAATCGGCATCTTTCCTGGCCGTAAGACTTTTTTTATCGCGCGACTGGTTCACACCAGTCTGTGCGCGTTATTCCCGCTCTCCAAGGTGATACGTTGTTTTCACTTGCAATTGTTCATCCAGCAGTACAAAATCGGCATCTTTCCCGGCCGTGAGACTTCCTTTTTGTTCGAGGCCAAACTCGCGCGCCTGGTTCACGGAAGTCATCTGTACCGCTTCTGCAATCGAACAGCCGGTAAATTTCATAATGTTGCGGAATGCATCGTCCATCTTTAAGATGCTGCCGGCAAGCGCACCATTTTCAAGCCGGGCTTCCCCATTTTTCACCAGCACTTTCTGGCCGCCGAGCTCCGACTCCCCGTCCGGCAGCCCTTTCGCCCGCATCGCATCAGTAATGACGGAGATTTTTTCCGGCCCTTTTATTTCATACGTGAACTTCACCATATCCGGATGCACATGGATACCGTCAACAATCAGTTCAACTTGTACATAAGGCGACAGCAACGCATGCCCCGCAACGCCAGGCTCGCGGTGGTGCAGGCCGCGCATGCCATTATAAAGATGGGTCGCGTGTGTTGCCTTGCTTTGTAAAAGTTCAGCACGGACGGCATCTGAATGGCCCATGGAAGGCACGATGCCGCGTTCAATCATCACATTTTCAAATGCCCGTGCACCTTCATTTTCAGGGGCATAGGTGACAAGCTTAATGAGATTGCCAGAAGCTTCAACCCACTTTAAAAACAGTTCCGTGTCCGGCGCCTTAATATATTCAAGCGGCTGGGCCCCCGCTCTTTTTTTCGAAACAAACGGCCCTTCGAGATGAATGCCTTCGATCGTTGTGCCCCCTTTTTCTTTTGCCACTTTAACGGCGCGCAAGGCGGCTTCGATTTTTCCGTAATCCTGGGTCATCGTTGTCGCGAAAAAGGAAGTCACCCCTTCCTGCCGCAACTTTTGGCTTAATGTAACGAGCGCCTCCGGATCGGCATCCATCGCATCAATGCCATAGCCGCCATGGATATGGACATCAATCATGCCCGGGATAGTTGTCATCCCTTTCCCGTCGATCACTTCTTCCCCTGCTTTCGGCCGGTAATCTGCCATTTTGCCGGTTTCAATGATTTTATCTGTAAACCGGATAAATCCGTCTGCAATATGTTCATTCCCTGTATAAAGATTGCTGTGGATCAGCACTTTTTCCGTCAACGGAAAACACCTCTTTTTTAAAATTTATATAGTTGTCTATACCAATTATCATTCATGATGTGTCAGATGTCAATCTTTATTATGGGGAAATGATTTCTTTTTATGCAGATTCTTTCCTGAGTCTAGAAATCTATTTTTCCGCGGCAAGTTGATATATACTAGAAAAAGTGCAGAACGAACAAATCATGGAGGACTTTTTATGAAACAAACCAATGTCAAGGCGGTCACAATCGCCCTGTTTGTGGCCACCTTTTTAACAGCCATTGAGGGGACGATTGTCAGCACCGCGATGCCGCGGATTGTGAGCGACCTGAAAGGGATCGGCGTGATGAACTGGGTATTTGCCATTTATTTGCTCACTTCAGCAGTAACGGTTCCAATTTTCGGGAAGCTTGCGGATTTGTACGGTCGCAAAAAAATTTTCACGGCCGGCACCGTTGTTTTCCTTGCCGGTTCGACATTGTGCGGGCTCGCCGGTTCGATGGGCCAGCTGATTGTGTTCCGTGCCATTCAGGGAATCGGGGCCGGGGCGATCATGCCGGTTACGAATACCATTGTTGCCGATATTTATCCGCATGAAAAACGGGCGAAAATGCTCGGGTTTATGGGCGCGGCATGGGGCATTGCCGGTGTCATCGGGCCTCTTTTCGGCGGTTTCTTTGTCGACCAGCTCACCTGGCACTGGATCTTTTTCATCAATCTGCCGTTTGGTCTGATTTCCGTTTTGATGGTCATCCTGTTTTTACATGAGCAGGTGGAAAAAACGGAAAATGCAATTGATGTATGGGGGGCTGCCACCTTTTCCGCCGGGATGCTTGCATTGCTTTACGCCCTACAAAAAGGCGGGGATACAAGCGATTGGGGAAACCCGGTGATTATAGGATTATTAGCTGGTAGTGTCATTCTCCTTGGTTTATTTATATGGATTGAGTACCGGCATCCGGATCCATTAATGCCGCTTTCGTTGTTCCACGTCCGGGCCATTTCGGTTTCAAATCTGGTTTGTTTTTTGGGCAGTGCTGTTCTGATGGGGATTAACGTGTATATTCCGATGTGGATCCAAGGGCTTGAAGGGCATGGCGCAACGCTTTCCGGCCTTATGCTGGCACCGAGCCCTGTCCTGTGGATGCTCGGCTCTTTTGCCGGCGGAAGGCTTCAGTTGAAATACGGGGACCGTTTGGCGTTTTTAACGGGGATGGCCTTCATCTTGGGAAGCACTGCCTGGCTCAGCTTGTTTTCATTGGGAACGCAGGAATGGAGTTTTTACGTTTTCTCCGCCATTTCCGGGTTCGGGTTCGGGATTGTGATGACGATCTCGCTCGTTTCGGTTCAGTCGGCGGTGGACTGGTCTTTGCGCGGGGCGGCGACGGCTTCGAATACATTTTTCCGGAATCTCGGGCAGTCGGCGGGTTCCGCTGTATTCGGTACGTATTTCAATGCAAAAGTTGCCGGGGAACTTGCGAAGGGCAATCCGGGCGGGTTTACGACGAATTCGCTGAACAGGCTGATCAATCCGGAAAGCG
>NZ_JARTJQ010000027.1:0-68380 GCF_036225245.1 Weizmannia sp. CD-2023 | reverse complement strand
GAAAAACTTGACACATACACTTTTCACACTTTTGTCGTATACGTAATGTTTTTGTAATATTATTTAATGTGAGCGTAACCAAAGAATCGACAAATATTGGTATAGTGGGATTACAAGATTCATAGACAGAGGTGGGAAATTTGAAGAAAGTAGCTCCAATACTGCTTGCATTCATGCTGGGAACCGGTTTTTTACTGCCTGCTAAACAAGCGGCTGCTGCATCCTATTCCCCGTCAAAAGTCATCAGTACGGCAAAGAAATATATAGGGACCCCGTACAGGTGGGGCGGCACAAGCCCATCAGGTTTTGATTGTTCCGGCTTTGTAGGTTATACATTTAAAAAGAACGGAAAAAGCTTGCCGAGAACAGCAGCAAGCATTTACAAAAAAGGAAAAAAAGTCAGCAAGTCAAATTTAAAACCGGGCGATCTGGTTTTCTTCCATACTTATTCAAAAGGCGTTTCACATGTCGCCATTTATATCGGCCATAACCAAGTCATCCACTCCGTATCGCAGGGCGTAAAGATCGACAGCCTGAGCAATCCTTACTGGAAACCGCGGTACGTCGGGGCAAAAAGACTTTGAGATCAAAAAACTTCGGAAACTCCCGATGTTTTTTTTGCACTTTTTCCTACCTCTACCCCTTCCCCGGAAATCTAAACCGGGATACAAAAATATGAATTAAAATTTTTCCATAAATCTTATTTTTTCCTCCCCTATTTACCATAAGAAACAAAAAATGCTATGATCGTGCTGCAAGTCTATTAAAAATTTACAGATTTAGGAAGGGGTTACAGCATGAAAAAAATTTGGTTTGCAACTTTTAGCCTTGCCCTTGTGCTTGCACTTGGCGCATGTTCCGGAAATTCAGGGCAGTCCGGGGCAAAGAAACCGGCAAAAAGCAGCACAAAAACAGCTTTGATGAATTTTTATATGAATCTCACCAATCATATCAATGCCCAGGACAGGGATTTAAATACGTATGAACAGGCGATCGCTAAGACGGACGAAAAACCGCCGAAAACTGAGCTTGCCACCATGCAGAAGGAAGCGCAGTCATCCGCAGAAAATGTAGTGAAAGAAATTAAAAATACGAAAATCCCATCCAAAATAAGTAGCTATCAATCGGAGATCAAAACGGCTGTAAAAGATTTGCAACAGTCCTACCAAATGAAAGCGGATGAGTTGAAAAAAACGAACCCTTCGCTGGATGCTGCGAACAAAAAACTGGAACAAGCCAACGATGAACTCGGCAAAGTATTTAAAAAAGCCGGCTTGTCACCGGCCAGACTCCCGGACGATGTTAATTCATAAGGAAGTTTCAAAATATAATCGGGCGATTGCCGACCCAAACGGCTTCCGCTGATGTCCATTCAGAGGGAAGTTTCGAAATACAATCGGGCGATGGCCAATGCCCATTCAAAGGGAAGTTTCAAAATACGACCGGGCGATTGCTGATACTCATTCAAATAAAAGTCTCAAAACACGACCAGGCGATGGCCGGTACCTATTCAAAAGGAAGTCTCAATACACAGCTGGACGATTGCCTATGCCCAATTAAAAGGAAGTCCAAAACAGAAGGCCTGCCGGAGAATCGATTTCCGGCAGGCCTTCTGCGGCATGAAAGACAACGAAACTTTGTATTTCATCTTTTTAAAGCAGAATAATCTTCCCGCTTTTGGAATCCGCCCAGGGAATGAAGCCATCCTCCGGACAAATTTTTCGCATTCAAAAAAACTGATTTGCCTATTCGGGATCTACCAGCTCACCGCGCTTTATGTCTTTTCGCCTCAATTCCACATGCTGCGCTTTTGCATATTTTTTCAACACCGTTTCTTCTTTCGGCGTGACAAGAGAGACAACTGTGCCGGGGTTTGAACCGAGCCGGCCTGTCCGTCCCGAACGGTGGACATATGCGGAACCATCTTCCGGCAAATCAAATTGAATCACATGCGTAATCGCCGGAATGTCCAGGCCGCGGGCAGCGACATCCGTTGCCAAAAGGAGCGGGACATCGCCGTTTTGGAACAACCGGATACTTTTTTCTCTTTCTTCCTTGCGCATATCGCCATGCAATTCGGCGATGGCCAGCCCTTTGAACCGGAGTTTTTCCACTGCAACCGAAACATCCCATTTATTATTAAAAAACACGAGTCCCCGGACCCCCATTCGGGCTATCTTTCGCAACTGCTCGATTTTGTCGCGCGGATCGCTGCTTACGATATAAATATGTTCAACCGGGCTCCGCGCCTCCTCTTTTGCAATGCGAATCAACAGGGGTTCTTTCATCTGTTCCATAGCCTTATGGGCTGCAGCATCAGGCAAAGTGGCTGAAAACAAAAGGAGCTGGCAGTCACGCATGGCGGATTTTACAATTTGTCCGACCGTGCGGCTGTATTCCTTTCCGAGCAGCTGGTCCCCTTCATCGAGCACCATCATTTTCACTTCATGCATTTTCAGTTTTTTCTGGTGGATCAATTCAAGGATGCGTCCAGGCGTCCCGATAACAAGGTGCGGGTGTTTTTTCAGTTTTTCAATTTGCCGTTTCACATTCGCGCCGCCGATCAGCGGGATGCTCCGGATTCCGCTTCCCTGTGACCATTTTCCGGCTTCCTCTTGGATTTGCATGACCAGTTCTTTAGAAGGCGCCAGAATGACAGCTTGAACCGTTTGTTTTCCGGGGTCCATCCGGTCGAGCACAGGCAGCAGGTAGGCGAGTGTTTTTCCCGATCCTGTCGGTGCTGCAGCAATCACATCCCGGCCGTCCAGCACAGCAGGAATCACTTTTTCCTGTACAGAAGCAGGATGTTCAAACGTTGAATTTTTCCATGCCTGTTGTAAAAAAGGCTGTAAATGATGAATGAATGTAGGTTCCATTGTTTTTTCCCTAACCTTCCTTTTCCAGTTCTTTTATCATACACTATCCCGTATGGAAAAGAAAAGTTATCTAACGTAGACCCGTTCTATGTTAAGGAAGATCGCTTAATATCGCCCCTATCTTAACGTAGAGGCGTTCTATGTTAAGGAAGACCGCCAAAAATCGTCCCTATCTTAACGTAGAGGTGTTCTATGTTAAGGAAGACCGAAAAAAAGTCATGCTTTCTTAACGTAGACCCGCTCTATATTAAGGAAGATCGAAAAAAATCGCCCCTTTCTTAACGTAGAGCCATTCTACGTTAAGGAAGACCTCCAAAAAGTCACGCTTTCTTAACTTAGAGGCGTTCTATGTTAAGGAAGACCGTTAAAAATCGTCCCTATCTTAACATAGACCCGCTCTACGTTAAGGAAGACAGAAAAAAAGTCATGCTTTCTTAACGTAGACCCGCTCTATATTAAGGAAGATCGAAAAAAATCGTCCCTTTCTTAACGTAGAGCCATTCTACGTTAAGGAAGACCGCCAGAAATCATCCCTATCTTAACGTAGATCCTCGTTCCTTACCTTAAAAACCCGTCTAAGTGAAGTGATCGCCAAAATTCTGGCTATTTCCTTCACTTAGACGGGCTCTATGTTAACGGATCAACAATTTTTAAATTGCTTCTTTTTCATAGACACGGGCTACATGAGCGTTTTCGCCAAAACCTCTTCGGTTCCCTTCACGTAAAGTGCGCCTCTTCCAAAATGAAAGCCATTATTTTGCTTCAACGCCTTCAAAAGCTTTGCGTAAAATGTCTTCCAATTCGCTGACAAGCGGCAATTTAGGGTTTGCAGGTGTGCATTGGTCTTCAAATGCGCGGTCTGCAATAATGGCAACCCGTTTTTCAAAGTCCGCCCGGTTCACGCCGGCTGCTTTTAAGCTAAGCGGAATATTGAACAGTTTGCACATCCGGATGATTTCCTGGCAAAGGCTTTCGACACCTTCTTCTGTCGTGCTTGCCGGAAGACCAAGTACGCGCGCGATTTCCGCGTAGCGTTGATCCGCAATAAAATGTTCGTATTTCGGGAATGCCGCAAATTTTTTCGGCTTTTGCGCGTTATAGCGGATGACATGCGGCAACAGAATCGCGTTAGCCCGGCCGTGCGGAATATGGAATTCAGCGCCGATTTTATGGGCAAGTGAATGGTTGATGCCAAGGAATGCATTCGAGAACGCCATCCCTGCCAAAGTCGATGCATTGTGCATTTTTTCGCGTGCCAGTGCATCATTGCCATTTGCGTATGCTTTCGGCAAGTATTCGTGAACAAGCTGGATGGCCTTAATTGCCAGACCGTCCGTATAGTCGTTGGCCATGTTGGATACATAGGCTTCAATCGCATGGGTCAAAACGTCCATCCCGGTATCGGCTGTTACGGATTTCGGAACGGTCATAACAAACTGCGGGTCAATGATCGCAACATCCGGTGTCAGTTCATAGTCTGCGAGCGGATATTTTGTGTTGTTCTTTTTATCCGAAATGACGGCGAAAGAAGTCACTTCAGAACCGGTGCCCGATGTGGTCGGAATGCAGACCAGCTGCGCTTTTTCACCCAGTTTCGGGAATTTGGCAACCCGTTTCCGGATGTCCATAAATTTTTGCTTCAATTCGTTGAAATCAACTTCCGGATGCTCATAGAACAGCCACATGCCTTTTGCAGCATCCATCGCCGACCCGCCGCCAAGCGCGATAATGACATCCGGCTGGAAGCTTGCCATAGCTGCGGCACCTTTCCGAACCGTTTCAATAGACGGATCCGGTTCGACTTCTGAGAAAATTTCACAGTGCACATAGTCCGGGCGTTTCCGCAAGTAATACAGTACTTTCTCAACGAATCCAAGCCTGACCATATCCGGATCGGTGACAATAAAGGCACTTGAGATATCCGGCATTTTTTCCAGGTATTGGACCGAGTTCTTTTCAAAATACACGCGCGGTGGAATTTTAAACCATTGCATATTGACTCTCCGTTTCGCCATTGTTTTTACATTGTAAAGATTGATGACACCGACGTTTGTGGACACCGAGTTGCCGCCGAACGTGCCGCAGCCGAGTGTCAAAGAAGGCATATAGGCATTGTAAATGTCGCCGATTGCCCCTTGCGAAGACGGGGAGTTGACAATGATCCGGCCGGCTTTCATTTTTAAGCCGTATTGTTCAATGACTTCATCGTTTGTCGAATGGATCACAGCCGAGTGGCCAAGCCCGCCGAATTCGAGCATGGCTTCTGCAAATTCGAAACCTTGTTTTGTGCTGTTGGCTTTGTAACAGGCCAAAACCGGGCTTAATTTTTCTCTGGAAAGCGGGTAGTCCGGGCCGACACCTGTAAGTTCAGCGATTAAAATTTTGGTATCTTCCGGAACGTCCACGCCTGCCATTTTCGCAATTTCATAGGCCGGTTTGCCGACAATGGCGCTGTTGACGGATTGCGTCTTTTCATTGATGACGGTTTTCTCAACCTTTTTCTTCTCCGCTTCATTCAGGAAGTAGCAGTGATTTGCAATCAATTCGTTTTTCACATTGTCATAAATTTCTTTGTCGATGATGACAGCCTGTTCCGACGCACAGATCATGCCGTTGTCAAACGTTTTGGACAAAATCAGGTCATTGACGGCGCGTTTGATATCAGCAGATTTTTCAATATAGCAAGGGACGTTTCCCGGCCCGACGCCAAGCGCAGGTTTCCCGCTCGAATAGGCGGACTTTACCATGCCGGAACCGCCCGTGGCAAGAATCAGTGAAATACCCGCATGGTTCATCAATTGCTGTGTCGCTTCAATGGCCGGTTTTTCGATCCATTGGATGCAGTTTTCCGGCGCGCCGGCTTTCACAGCAGCGTCAAGCATGACTTTTGCGGCATGGCTGCTGCATTTTTGCGCGGACGGATGGAATGCGAAAATAATTGGGTTGCGTGTTTTAATGGCAATTAATGCTTTAAACATCGTGGTTGATGTCGGGTTCGTTACAGGAGTGACCCCGGCAATCACGCCGACCGGTTCCGCAAATTTAACAATCCCTTCATTATTGTTTTCGTCAATGATGCCGACTGTTTTGTTATATTTAATGTTGTGATAGATGTATTCTGTTGCAAACAAGTTTTTTGTCATTTTATCTTCATATACGCCGCGCCCTGTTTCTTCCACGGCCATTTTGGCGAGCACCATATGCTGTTCCAACCCGGCAAGTGCCATTTGTTTTACGATATTGTCCACTTGTGCCTGATCCAGTTCCATAAATTCACGCAGTGCTTTTTGCCCTTTTGCGACGAGGGAATCGACCATTTCCGTGATTTGCGCAGATTTGCCAACAACTTTTTCATCGATTGCCATGTTCGTGGCCCCCATTCTAAATGTTTTTGTGAATAATTTCACATGATAGACTAAAAAATATAATTTGTGAAGTATTTCACATGATTTTCTGCCGTTTTACATTTGTTTCTTTTCTTTATGGCTTTATTATAGGCGATTTCACATGCTATGGCTGTGTCAGATTGGTGACAAATGAATAAATCATTTATAAACTTTTTTCTTTAAAATATTGCTTTCCAGCCATGATTCAATTAAAATAAGTTTTTTCCGCCTTTTTACATTGTAAGTGCTTACATTTTATATTTGAATATTTATGCAAAATTACGTATAGAAATTGCCGTAAAAAAACCGCTTCTCGCTTGTGAAACCTGCACATTCACAAGGCAGAAACGGAAAAGGAGATGAATTTTATGCAAATCCATCTCCCAGGTGTGTTAGAAATATCTTTTTTTCCAAAAAATAAGGGCTGTAACACTGGAAAGAACCAGAGAGGCCAAAAACGCCAGCCAAAACCCATGGGGGCTTGATTGCCATGGCAGGCCGTGAAGATTCATTCCGAAAAAGCTGGATACCATCGTTGGCAGGGAAAGGATAATCGTGACCGTCGTCAAAAATTTCATCACGCCGTTCACGTTATTGGAAATGACAGAAGCATAGGCATCCATCATGCCGCTTAAAATATTGCTGTGCACTTCACACATTTCGATTGCCTGTTTGACTTCAATCATGACGTCATCCAGTAAGTCCATGTCATCTTCATATACTTTTAGAAAATGCTGCCGTGTCATTTTTTCCATGACGATTTTATTGGCTTTTAATGAGGTAGTGAAATACACGAGCGTTTTTTCAAGGCTCAACAGTTCGAACAGTTCCTCGTTTCGCATCGATTCGTGCAATTCGCGTTCGATCAGGCTTGATCTGCGGTCGATATATTTTAAATAGTTTAAATAATAACTTGCAACTTCATATAGAATTTGAAGGGTAAATCTGGTTTTCATGTAGGTGTAAAACCCGCGCACCCGTCTGTGGATAAACTTTCCGATAATCGGATTATCCTGCAGGCAGACCGTGATGAAATAAAAAGGCGTGACGATAATCCCGAGCGGAATCGTATCATACAGCGCGGAGTCCACATCGTCCTTTACCTTAACGGGAAGGCCGACAATGATTAAAATATCATCGTCTTCTTTTTCAATACGGGAGCGTTCATCGACATCCAGCGGGTCTTTAATAAAATCGGCCGGTATATTCGTTTGCTGGACAACCTGGTTGATTTCTTCCTCTGTCGGGTTCACCAGGTTCACCCAGCATCCTTTTGACAAAGTTTCTGTTTCCTTCAGTTTGCCGTTTTCGTCCGTTAAATACATATTTAACATGCAGGCCACCTCCTCTTCTCTTTTGAGGAAGCTCAAGCATACTTTACTCTTCCAGAGACTGATAACCTGTAGGATTGGTCGAGGCCAGTATGAAGACTTCCTCTTGCTTATGTTTCATGCACGACCTCGGATGCGCGTCAGAATCCATCAGTTATCATCTCCTTTTTTCTTCGATTCATAAATAGCTGCGAAACCTGCAACCATTATATTATACCACAATATAGTATGCCTGAATATGTCCGCTTGTTATTTTTTAGCCGGATTATCCGCGAAAAAAACTTCTATAAAAATAAAAAAGCAATATAATGGCACAATTGTGCATCATATTGCTTCGTGATGGGACATGAGGGGCTCGAACCCACGACCCGCTGATTAAGAGTCAGCTGCTCTTCCAACTGAGCTAATGTCCCGCAGATGACAATCATTATATTATCACAAATCCGGGAAAGATGCAACGAAAAATTTTTTAGATCTGGGCCGAGAGGATGATTCGTCCCGGCCCGATTGATTCTTATTTTGCAGCTTTTTCCGGACATCGCACATTTTTAGCTAAAAATTTCAATTTGAGGCGCCTGTTTACTCGGCCCCAATAAGTCGCAATGACGCGTGTCAATTGAACCGGTACTTTTACTTTATGCCCCATCGCGTTCAGCCCGAATGGCAGCTCTCTTGCGCCCGAAGAGAAGGCTCGCCGCGATAAACCCGGCGCAGGAAATAAGGACCGGCAGCACCACTGTATGCAATCCGAACGGGTTTGGATGCAAGCGGTCCAGCAGAATGTACGAGCCCATGCCGAGTATCATAGAACAAACCGCGCCGTACTTGTTTCCTTTATTCCAGTACAAGCCGAAAATCACCGGCCATATAAAAACGGATTCCAGGCCGCCAAAGGAAAACAAGTTGAGCCATATGATCAATTTCGGCGGGCTGAGCGACAACAGCACGACAATGACGGCAATCGCTGCGGTCACGCTGAAACTTGCCGCTTTCATCTGTTTTTCGGATGCGTTCGGTTTCACATAATTCAAATAAAGGTCTTTGACAAGCGCGGAACCGACGAGAATGAGGAGCGCATCAACGGTAGACATAATTGCGGCCATCGGAGCAGCAAGCACGATACCGGCCGGCACAGGCGGCAGCACTTTCATCGTTAATAGCGGCATTACCGTATCGGGCACTTTCACACCCGGTATGACAGCACGTGCCATCACGCCAATAAAATGCATGCCGAACATAATAAACCCAATGACAATGGTACCGATGATGATCGCCCTGTGCATCGCCCGGGAATCTTTGTAGGACATCGCACGGACCGTAATTTGCGGCAGGCCGACGACACCAATCCCGACCAAAATCCAAAACGACGACACATAGGCAGGGCTCAGGCTGTGCCCGTGTCCGAACGGCGTAATCAGATCCGGGTCCTCTGCAGCAAGTTTGTGCATAATCGGTTCCATCCCGCCGCCCGCTTTAATGGTTGCCACCAGTAAAATAAGCGTGCCAAGAAACATGACCGTGCCCTGGACTGCATCTGTCACCGCCACTGCGCGAAATCCCCCGACTACGACAAACAGCGTAACAGAAGCGGCAAAAATTAGGAGCGACGCCGTATACGACAATCCGGTCAGCGATTCAACAAGGCGCGCACCGCCGATCCACTGTGCCGTCATCGATGAAAACAGAAAAATAATAATGCTTGCTGCCGCCAAAATGACGACGGCATCACTTTGATAACGGCTTTTTAAAAAGTCAATCAGCGTCACCGCCTCATATTTGCGTGCCATAATCGCAAATTTTTTCCCGAGCACCATCAGGACAAAATAGCCGGTTGAAAGCTGTGCCATAGAAAGAAGCACCCAGCCAAGCCCCTGTGTGTACGCCACACCCGGCCCGCCGATAAAGCTGCTGGCGCTCCCGTATGTCGCCACCATCGTCATCGCGAGGATAAAACCGCCGAGCTGCCGTTTTCCGAGAAAATATTCCTGTACAAAAGATTGCGTTTTGATCACGTATTGATTGGCCCAAAAACCAACGGCAAAAATAATGAGCAAAAAAATGAGCAGTGGTGCCAATACCGGCCAGTTCATGGCTTATCCCCCTCTTCATCATCGAAAGGGATATCCTTAAAAAAGAACTTCACAATGAAGATGACAAGCGCCGTCACGACAATATACCCGGCAATGCAGCTGTAAAAAAACCATGATGGCATGCCAAATATATAATGATACTGTTTGGCCGGCCGTGAACCGAGGCCGTAAGCAAAACCGTACCACCAGAGAAAATTGAACAGCACAAGCCCGACGCCGATCCATGCTTCTTTGTGCGCCTGTTTAAATCTTTTGTCATCTGTTTTCAAAATGTGCCATCCTTTCCTTACTTTTGCTACTATCTTACATCTTTTTCATCCGGCCGTGTGATTTTCACCATGAATCAGGTTTGTTTTGCATAAAAGCACTGGAACTTGCAAAATAAGCCGAACGAAACTGGATTCCTTTTCATGGTTGCCAGAAACAACCTCTCTTCTGATCGTCATTGATTTTGACGCGAAAAACTTCATTTCATTCTATATAAGTTGAGCTTAAGTTACATCAAGCCCGAGCGCCAATTTGCACGATGACGATTTTTTACAGCAGGCAACAAAAGCTGCGATATTTTAGCTGGAACTTCGGGTTGTATCCCGATCCCCATCGCACAGCCCGATAAAAAACGCCTGCGTTCGCATATTTCGCGAAACAGGCGTTTTTACCGGCAGACCTGCAAGTTTCAGATCTGATGGTTTTGAATTCTCCATTGCAAATCTTCCAAATACCGGAGCAAATCATCGCGCAGATCTTCCCGGGAAAGCGCCATTTCAATCGTCGATTTGATAAACCCGAATTTTTCGCCGACGTCGTAGCGTTTCCCTTCATAAGCATAGGCATACACTTTTTGGATTTCATTCAATTGTTCAATGGCATCGGTCAGCTGGATTTCACCGCCTGATCCCGTCTTCTGCAATGAAAGGAAATCAAAAATCTCCGGTGTTAAAATATACCGCCCGATAATGGCGACATTTGACGGCGCTTCCTCCACTTTCGGCTTTTCTACAAAGCCTTTCACATCATAAATTCTTCCCTTTTGATCGAGCGGGTCAATAATCCCGTAACGGTTTGTTTCCTCACGCGCGACTTCCATGACGGCAATCACGCTGGAATGGACCTGTTCATAAACATCGATCATTTGTTTCAGGCAAGGCGGTTCAGCCTGAATAATATCATCACCGAGGAGCACGGCAAACGGTTCATTCCCAATAAATTTGCGCGCACACCAAATCGCGTGGCCCAGTCCTTTCGGTTCCTTTTGCCGGATATAATGGATATCCACTTCTGCAGGCTGGCGCACTTTTTCAAGCAGATCAAATTTTTTCTTTGCGATCAAATTGTCCTCAAGCTCAAATGCGTGGTCAAAATGGTCTTCAATCGCCCGTTTCCCTTTCCCGGTTACGATGATGATATCTTCAATGCCGGAATCAATGGCCTCTTCCACAATATATTGGATTGTCGGCTTATCGACAATTGGCAGCATTTCTTTCGGCATTGCCTTCGTCGCCGGCAGGAAACGTGTTCCAAGCCCCGCTGCCGGGATAATCGCCTTCTTGATTTTTTGCATCATTTGTCACCTCTTTATAAAACGGTCACCGTTTCCTAAACCCGGCGCTTTCCCTGCATCTTTTGCGGCCGTTTCCAATTGGTGCATCACTTTGGGAAGCAGCCGGGAAAATTCATGGGCAGTGAGTGTAGCGGACCCGTTTTCCCGGATCCACAAGTCTGCGCATGCCCCGTGAATATAAACGGCATTGGCAACCGCTTCCTTGATATTAGCATACGTGCATATATTTGCCAAGAGCATGCCGGTTAATGTATCACCGCTTCCGCCTTTTGCCAGGCTGCTGTTGCCGGTTGTGTTTACATAGCCGCTGCCATCCGGAAAAGCCATCACCGTGTACTGCCCTTTTAAAACAACGATGACCCCGTGTTCCTGTGCATATGCGGAAGCAAGCCTGATCCTATCTGCAGCGATTTGCCCGGTCGGTATGTCCGCCATCCTTGAAAATTCCCCTGGATGCGGCGTTAAAACGACCGGCGCCGTGCGTTTCGGGTATGTCCTTTTATGTAATGCACCCGCATCGAGGACAACAGGAAGCGGTTCTTTTAAAACGCCGTGAATGAAAGACTCCAGCTGCTCATCCGGCTCAATCCCGGGACCGATGGCCACCCCGGCAAATTTCTGCCCCAAATCGTTAAGCCGCTTTGAAAAATCCCTTTTTAAATAAGTCGCTTCCGGAACGAGTGTAGCGATCACATTCCGGACACCGCTTTCCGTAAAAACGGAGAGTTTCCCGATCCCCATCCGCATGGCGCCGATCGCAGCCAGTGCCGCACTCCCCGGCATACCGTCACTCCCGGCAACCAAAAGCCCGGTCCCAAATGTGCCTTTATGGACATTGCCGCTTCTTTCGGGGAGCGAACGGATGACATCTTCTTCTGACCAAATTTTCCATTTTGAAGTATGCGGCAGGCCGATCCCGACAGCCTTTGTTTCGCCGAAATAAGCGGAAGAAGGGAATAACAGGCTGGACGGTTTCAAACCATGGAGAGAAAACGTATAATCTGCGTGTACGGTATGCGGATCGGCATCACCCGTATCCCCCGCCACTCCCGTCGGTACGTCAATGGCGGCCACTTTTGCCTTCCGGGTATTGATCCAATCGGTTACTTCTGCAAGATCATCCCTGAGCGGCAGCCTTGTACCAATGCCAAGCAGCCCGTCTGCGATCCAGTCATAATGTTTCTCACGGTCAAAAGGGGCTGCTTCAAAGCCGCATGATTGAAAATAGGAAAAATGCTGCGCAGCCTCTTTCGTTTGCGGCAGGCCTAAAGGAAAGATCAAATCCGCGTTGTATCCGTTCAGTTTTAAATAGCGGGCAAGTACAATCCCGTCCCCACCGTTATTCCCTTTGCCGGAAAGCACCGCAATCGTGTCGCGTTTGGAAAGGAGCGGTGCAAGGGCGCGGTACAGACCGCTTCCGGCATTTTCCATCAGCGTAAACGTATCCATGCCGAAAGAAGCTGCATTTGCATCGGCTTCCTTAATTTCTTTGCTTGTATAAATTTGCATGGCCAAACACCCCCGTTCTCATAGTTTTATTGTAACACTGCTTGAATGCGACAACATAAAATTTCTAATTTCCGAATCCTTTTTTTGTTTTTTTCGTATTTATGGAAGGGAATGGGTTTTATAGACAAGAAAGAAAGGGGTGGTAAAAATGAAACGAACTGCTGAAATTGTACTGAGCATCATTGGCGCGGTGCTAAACGGACTTGCCACAATCCTCGTTATCTTCTTTACGATAGCCATGAAAAGCCAAAGTATTATCGACCAGCTGAAAAATGATGCCTCCATACGGGAAGCCGACTTTCAAACAGTCCTTCATACGATCCAGGCGCTCGGCTGGGGAATTGCTGTGGTGCTTATCATCGGAACGGTGATCGGCATTGTCGCCGCTGTTCAACTGAGGAATAACAAAAGGCCGAAGCTGTCAGGCATTTTGCTTATTATCGGTGCATTGCTTGTGTTCTTTTTCACCGTCGGATTCGGGGTGCTCCCGGCGCTGCTTTACCTGATTGCGGGCATTTTGAGCCTCGTGCGCAAACCGCCGGTCATCGTTTAATCGTTTAATAGAGCATGAGCCTTCCTGCATGAGGGAGGCTTATTTTGATGCAAAAAAATAAATACGGCCAAGCGCGATTCCGCCTTTCATGCCAGCTAATCCGGCAATTAAAAAAGCCGGATGAAGATTTCCTGTCAAACGGAACACGGGAGCACGGCGTTTGCCGGTGGCCGTTTCAAAAATTTACCTGTATCATCATCTTCCCGCTCCTTCCCGCCTGAGCCGGAAACGATGCGTGTTTCAAAAAAATGTGATAAAATCATAATAAATCGTTTCAATATTCCGCCATTCAAAGGAACCTGCTTCAACCCGTTCTGTGAATTCTTAAAGGAGATGAAAGAGATGGGTTTATTGCATAAAGGTGTCACGATATTGGCTTTTGACGAAACGTATGATGAACAAAAAAGGATCCAGTCTTTTCCCCATGAAACTATTAATCTGAAACATATCCGCCATACCAATCTTTTTTGTGAAAAACAGGCGCTTTTCCAAATTGAAACGGCACTGGACCGCCGCAAACAAAAAGGCATCACCTTTCTTGGAAGTGGCAACTACCATTATGTGACCTCCCTGCTTTTAAAAAAAGCGCCGAAACCGTTCACCCTTGTGCTGTTCGACAACCATCCGGACATGGACGACAGCTTTGAACAGACACTGCTATCATGCGGGTCATGGGTTTCCTACGCCTTAAAAACGAACCCGCTGCTGAAAAGAGTTGTCATCATCGGCCCGACTTCTTTCAAAACACATCGCCGCCCGCCACAAACCGTCCAAATTTTTCCTTTTAACGGCCGGAATCTTGAAAACCGGAAACGGATTTTATCCGCCATTCCAACAGATACCGTCTATATCAGCATTGACAAAGACGTCCTTTCCCCGGCTTTTGCCGAGACAAACTGGGATCAGGGGAGGATGGGCAAGCAGGAATTGCTGTCCTGTATTTCGGCCATTCTCGATCAAAAGCAAGTATTCGGCATCGATATATGCGGGGAAACCGCAGTCTCGCCGGCTGAACGCTTTCTCCCGCATGCATTTGAAATAAGCCAAAAAAACGACGCCATGAATGCTGAAATCCTCGAAGTTTGCCTGGAGCGGCACCCGCAACCAGCACTGCACGTCTGATTCTTTTTCTTACTTTTTAAAAAAGAAAGACTTGATCTTCCTCTGTAATCATGCTTTAATGTCTATTATACAAAGACATTTGTTTTCTGTAAAAATACATAAAGAGGTGTGATCAAATGAAATCGGACGTTTCAATCGGACTGCTTGGACTCGGAACCGTTGGCTGCGGCGTTGTCAAACTGATCCGGCAGCATCAGGAGGAACTCGTCCATCAGCTTGGGCGTGAAGTAAAGGTGAAACGAATTCTCGTGCGCGACACCGAAAAGGACCGCGGTGTAGACATTGATCCCGCCTCTGTCACTACAAATCCCGATGAGATACTAAATGACCCGGAAATCGATGTCGTCGTTGAAGTGATGGGCGGAATTGATGAAGCCCGCCGGTACATTGTCAAGGCGATTGAAAATAAAAAACATGTCGTGACCGCGAACAAAGATTTAATTGCTCTCTATGGCCCGGAGCTTCAGGAACTGGCCTGGAAAAACCAGTGTGACTTGCTGTATGAGGCAAGCGTCGGCGGCGGCATCCCGATTATCAGGGGGCTTACAGACGGCCTTGTTTCCGACCGGATCCAAAAAGTGATGGGGATCGTCAACGGGACAACCAATTTTATTTTGACCAAAATGATGGATGAAGGCGTTTCTTATGACGAGGCGCTGAAAGAGGCACAGGAACTTGGTTTTGCCGAAGCTGACCCGACATCAGATGTGGAAGGCCTGGATGCGGCAAGGAAAATGGCGATTTTGGCAAGGCTCGCATTCTATACAAATGTGAAACTTGAAGATGTGGAAGTGGAAGGCATTACCCATCTTTCATCCGCAGATTTGCATTATGGGAAAACGCTCGGGTATACGATGAAGCTGATCGGCTTGGCGGAATGCCAGGATGAACATATTGAAGTGAGCGTGCAGCCGGCGTTTATCGCCCAAAACCACCCGCTTGCTTCCGTGAAAAACGAATTCAATGCCGTTTATATTAACGGGGAAGCAATCGGCGAAGCGATGTTTTACGGGCCCGGCGCCGGAAGCATGCCGACTGCGACCGCGGTCGTGAGCGATTGTATTGCCGCGATTAAAAACATGCAGCTCGGCGTGAACGGCCGGAACCTCAGGGGCCCGCGCTTTGAACGGAAACTCATGCCGCCTGAGCAGCGCTACGGGCAATTTTATATCCGTATGCATTTAAAAGACCAGGTCGGCGCATTTTCTAAAATTACAGCCGCCTTCAGCGCCCTCAATATCAGCTTTAAACGGATTTTGCAGACGCCTGATAAACGCGATGAGCTTGCGGAAATCATCATTGTTACCCACAAAGTGTCGCTCGACCGTTTCCAAAAGGCGCTCGAACAGTTAAATGAAATGCCTGTTGTCAAAGAAGTGAACAGCTACTACCGTGTTGAAGGAGAGGCATAAAAACATGAATCAATGGCCAGGATTACTCAAACAGTACAAATCATTTTTACCCGTCACAGACAAAACACCGGAACTGACATTATTTGAAGGCAATACGCCGCTTATCCCGTTTGCCCGCCTCTCGGAAAAGCTCGGCGTGGAATTGTACGGAAAATTTGAAGGTTTGAACCCAACCGGCTCTTTTAAAGACCGCGGCATGGTGATGGCGGTTGCGAAAGCGATCGAAAACGGCAGCAGGTCCGTTATCTGCGCCTCCACCGGCAACACTTCCGCTTCTGCGGCCGCCTATGCCGCAAAAGCCGGAATCCGGGCAATCATCGTGATCCCGAGCGGAAAAATCGCGCTTGGCAAACTGGCACAGGCCGTTATGTACGGCGCTGAAATCGTGGAAATTGATGGCAATTTTGACCAGGCGCTTAAAATCGTCAGGAAAGTAAGCGAAACTTCGCCTGTTACACTTGTAAACTCGGTTAACCCTTACCGGCTGGAAGGCCAAAAAACAGCGGCTTTCGAGATTTGTGAGCAGCTGGGTTCAGCACCCGATGTCCTTGCCATCCCGGTCGGCAATGCCGGAAACATCAGCGCGTATTGGAAAGGATTCAAAGAGTTCAATGAGAAATTCGAAACCGGCCTGCCGGAAATGCACGGCTTTGAAGCGGAAGGCGCAGCTGCCATCGTCCGGGATCGGGTGATCGAAAACCCGGAAACGGTCGCAACCGCGATCCGGATCGGCAACCCGGCAAGCTGGAAACTGGCTGTCAACGCCCGCGATGAATCAGGCGGCGTGATTGACTCAGTGTCAGACCCGGAAATCCTTGATGCGTTCCGGCTGCTCGCCCGCAATGAAGGAACGTTCGCCGAACCGGGTTCATGTGCGTCCATCGCCGGTGTCATCAAGCAGGTCAAAACGGGACAGATCAAAAAAGGGAGCAAAGTGGTTGCTGTCCTGACCGGAAACGGGCTAAAAGACCCGCAAACCGCCATGTCCCAAGTCGAAGTCCGGCCTGCCGTGCTGCCGGCAACGGAAGAAGCTGTGACAGATTATCTTTCAAATGTGATCCATGTATGAACAGGCTGGTTATCCGCGTCCCCGCAAGCACGGCAAATCTCGGGCCCGGATTTGACTCAGTCGGCATGGCGCTCAACCGTTTTTTAACGCTTGAAGTACGCGATAGCGAGGAATGGGTTTTTGAACAAGTATCACCCCTTTTGCCGCCGCTTCCGAAAGACAGCGACCCTTTTATCTTAAAAATTGCGCGGCAGGTTGCGGATTTATACGGCGTGCAGCTTGCCCCGTGCAAAGTCATTGTTGACAGCGAAATTCCGCTTGCCCGCGGGCTTGGCAGCAGCGCCTCAGCCGTTGTGGCCGGCATTGAACTGGCTAACTTTGCCGGAAATCTCGGGCTTTCGCTTGCGGAAAAGCTGGACATTGCCTCCCGGATCGAGGGGCATCCGGATAATGTCGCAGCATCTTTGTTCGGCGGGCTCGTTGTTTCAGCCGAGCAAGGGGACGGACGAGTCGAAGTCGTGCCGTTTTTTGACATTATGGCGGATTTGCTCCTGTTTATTCCCGGTTATGAGTTAAAAACGGAAGATGCGCGCAAAGTGCTTCCTGATTTTTATGCACGGAAAGAGGCAGTAAAAGGAAGTGCGGCCAGCAATCTTTTTATTGCGGCGCTCATAAGCGGCCAGTACGAACTGGCCGGAAAAATGATGGAACAGGACCGTTTTCACGAGCCGTACCGGACAAAATTGATCCCCGAATTTTTGGAGATCCGCCGGCTGACCAAATCACTCGGCGCGTACGGGACGGTCATTAGCGGCGCCGGCCCGACGGTTATTTCACTCGTGCCGTCCGGGCAAGCAGAGGCCATGGCAGAAACGCTCCACGCCCATTTTCCGCATGTACTGGTTGAACCGGCCAAAATTGACCGGACCGGCCTTTCCGTCGAAAAATATGCGGCATCCAATATGCTGAACTTATAAAAAAGGTTTGGAGCATCTCCAAACCTTTTTTTATTTCCCCAAAAATGAGGCAAGTTCTCTTAACAGTTCATCTTTGTCTTTTTTCAACGCATCCGAAGAGAGCATCTCCCATTTCCGCGGGCGCGGCAAATGCACCTTCAATTCGTGGATGATGGCGGACGGCTGCTGCGACATGACAAAAACACGGTCCGATAGCAGCACGGCTTCATCAAGATCATGGGTAACCATAAGAATCGTCTGGTTTCCTTTCTCCCATGATTCGAGCAGCCAGCGGTGGACATCCATTTTAGTAAAGGCATCGAGCTTCCCGAACGGTTCGTCTAGCAGCATAACCGGTTTTTCGCATAAATACGTGCGCAAAAAGCTGATCCGCTGCCGCATGCCGCCAGAGAGCGAGGCGGGATAGTGGCCGGCGTAATCCTCAAGGCCAAACTGCCGGAGCACCTCCATCCCCCGCAAAACCCGTTCCCGTTTCCGCACCCCTTTTATTTCAAGCGGCAAAACAATGTTTTGCAGTGCCGTCCGCCAAGGCAGAAGCAAATCCTGCTGCGGCATGAAACCGGCGGCATCCTGAACCCCATCCGGTTTGCCGTCAAGCAGCACTTTGCCGCCATTCGCCTTTTCAATCCCGGCAATGATATTTAACAGCGTGCTTTTTCCGCATCCGCTCGGCCCGATAAAAGTACAGAATTCACCTTTCCGGATCGTTGCGGAAATGCCTTCCAGCACTTTTTTCCCGCCAAATGTTTTCGTAATACCTTCCAATTGCAAATACGTCATGGCCGGTTTGGAAGAAATTCGTTTGTGTAGGCAGCCTTGATGTTGATTTTTTTCTTAATGACTTTATGGTCATAAAGGAAGTCCATATAACGGCGCCACACTTCTTCCTTCTGTACCCCCCATTCCGCGGCATCGTCCTGGTACTTCGTGCTTAGCCACTTCTGGCTGGCGCGGACAAGCCCTTTATTTGTATCCGGCACGTCCTTAATCAGGATATCGGCGGCCTGTTCCGGGTGCTTGATTGCAAATGTATAGCCTTGAGCCGTAGCCTTCATAAAAGATTTGACAAGAGGTTTATCCCCTTTGGCCAGTTTTTCGCTTGTAATGATGACCGGGCTGTAATAATCAAGCGCAGGGTCGAGATCTTTGACCATGATAAGATTCAGTTTTTTCCCGCTCCGCTCTGCCTGGATGCCGTCCCAGCCGTAATAAATCCATTCAAAATCCGCTTCACGCCCGATTGATTTGAAAAAATCCGTCTGGCCGAGCACAATATTTTTTACTTTGCTGTAGTCGGCGCCATATTTTTCCATGACCGTTTTGATGACGGCTTCTTCAGACGGCGAACCCCAGCCGCCGTAACGTTTTCCTTCAAAGTCTTTCGGAGAAGTGATGTTGTCTTTTTTCAAAGAAGCAAAGCCAGAAGTATTGTGCTGGATAATCGCGGCAATGGACACAATCGGAATTCCTTCCGTCCTTGCCGTGGTGACATTTTCCTGATAGCTGACCCCGAAATCCGCTTTCCCGGAAGCCACCATTTGTTCAGCCGTAATATTGTCCCCCGGCTGGATGATTTTCACATCCAGGCCCTGCTTTTGAAAATAGTGTTTTGTTTTAGCTACATACAGGCCGGTATGATTGGTGTTCGGAAACCAGTCCAGCACAACCGTCACCTTTTGCAGCGCTTTTTTGCTGTTTTCTTTCTGCCCGCTGCTGGTGCATCCAGCAGCAAGCAGCAACATGGCCGCCTGCAAGATGATTAACATTTTCCTCATTGATGATCTTCCTTTCGGTATACCCATGGTGCGGATAGCCTTTGCAAACATTCAACAGCGCCGTATAAAAGAAATGTGAGCCCAATGATGACAGCAGAGATAGCAAACAGGCGGGCCGTCATAAAAGATTTCGTCGCCCTTGTCAGCATGACGCCGAGCCCTTCGCTTGCGCCGAGCCACTCACCGATAATGGCACCCATCACACTATATGTAACGGCAATTTTTAAACCGGAAAAAAAGTAAGGGAGCACAGCCGGAAATTTGACTTTCCGGTATAGCTGCCATTTTGAAGCATGCATGGTCTTTAACAGTTTCACCAAGTCATCATCCACCGTTTGAAACCCTTCCAGGATGCTCAATGCCAGCGGGAAAAAGCAGATTAAAATGACCACAATGATTTTTGACTGGAGCCCGAATCCGAACCAGACGATTAAAAGCGGCGCAATTGCCACAATCGGAATCGTTTGCGAAACGACCAAAAGCGGCCGGACCAGCATCCGGAAAACGGGAACCATATCCATAAAAACGGCAATCGCTGCGCCAATCACAATGGAAAAGGCTAGTCCGATCAATACTTCTTTTGCAGTTTGCCAAATATTGGGCCAAACCATCCATTGCAGGCTTTTCAATTCCTGCCATACTTCCGTCGGTTTTGGCAGCATCCATTCACTGATATGAAAGCCGGCCGTTACCCCTTGCCAGACGAAGAGCAAAAAAATGAGCCAGGCAGCCGTGAGCGCCGTGTTAACGAACCGGCTGCGGCGTTTGTTCGCGATATTTTGCAATTTTTTCATCCATTGTCACCCCGGTGCTTGGCCGGTAATGGATTTTGATCGATGTGAGGACATCAATCGCACCGGCTTGGACGCAAGCATCCTGCGCTTTTTTGATGATCTCAAGCAGCTCGTCAAGATCGCCTTCCATCGTCGTTTCCATTGCCCCGACTTCATAACGTACGCCGGCGTTTTGGACGACTTCGATCGCGCGGTCGACGACACCGTATAAGTCATCACTTTTAATATGCGGAACAACTGAAAAAGAAACCGTTACTTGATTCGATTTTTCCATCAAATTCTCCTCCTTTTTTTCAAATAAAAAAGCTTTCATTGCATGCGCAAGAAAGCCTGTCCATCCAAAACATGCCGAAACATGCTTCAATATGAGACTCCCTACGCTGGCATTATCCAGATCAGGTGAAGGGTCGATGCAAAGCGGCATCCTCTCAGCCAAACCGGCTCCCCTGCTTTTTTTCCTTGTAATTTTATTGTAACATGAAAGCCATCCTTTTTGGCAAAAAATTTTCAATAGGATGGTGCGGTGCGCAAGCCGGCCTTTGCCTGCCTTGGTAAAGATTGGGGCGTTAAGATAGCGGGGATTTTTGACGGCCTTCCTTAACATAGAACGCCTCTACGTTAAGATAGCATGTCTTTTTTTCGGACTTCCTTAACGTAGAACGCCTCTACGTTAAGATAGCATGTCTTTTTTTCGGGCTTCCTTAACATAGAGCGCCTCTATGTTAAGATAGCGGAACTTTTGGGCAGCCTTCCTTAACATAGGACGTCTCTACATTAAGAAAGCATGACTTTTGGGCGGGCTTCCTTAACATAGAACGCCTCTACGTTAAGATAGCGGGCATTTTTTTCGAGCTTCCTTAACGTAGAACGCCTCTACGTTAAGGAAGCGGGACTTTTGGACGACCTTCCTTAACATAGAGAGTTCTACGTTAAGATAGCGGAACTTTTTGCCGGCATTCCTCAACATAGAACGCCTCTACATTAAGAAAGCGGGCATTTTTTTCGAGCTTCCTTAACGTAGAACGCCTCTACGTTAAGGAAGCGGGACTTTTGGGCAGCCTTAACATAGGACGTCTCTACATTAAGAAAGCATGTCTTTTTGTCGAGCTTCCTTTCTATGTTAAGATAAATCCTGCTTTTTTCACCCTTCCTTAACATAGAACGCCCTACGTTAAGATAGCGGGGATTTTTGGTCTCCTTCCTTAACGTAGAGTGACTCTACGTTAAGGTAGCGAGGATTTTTCGCGGCCTTCCTTAACGTAGAGTTCCAACCCGTGCGTAAGTAACGCCGCTTATTCATGCTTTAAAGGCAAGGGTTTCCCTGCATGCCAACCCAAAGTTCCGACTGTTCGAGCGCATAAGCGACATCCAGCAGCCAATGTTCATTTCCTTTCGGCGCAACCAGCTGTACCCCTAAAGGAAGCCCGGCCGCTGTTACATGAACCGGCAGGCTGATCGCCGGCTGCCCGGTTAAATTGGCCAGCTGCGTAAACGGGGAAAACGTTAAGCTCGGTTCAAACATATCATAGACAAGTGCCTGCTGCTTTTCTTTCGGAAGTCCGGTAACGCCAAACAAGCGATCCCGCTCTTTCCCGGTTTGGGTAAGTTCCCCGATTTTCGGTGCCGGAAACGCGGTTGAAGGCGTGATATACAGGTCATAAGTCTCATGGAAAGCAGCCATTTGTGCTGCGGCTTTATCCCACTCCGCAAGGCTCTTTGCGTATTCCGCCGCCGTGACATTTTTCCCGGCAGCATACAAGACCCACGAAACCGGCTCCATATCTTTTTCCGTAAGCGGGCGTCTAAGTGCGCTTTCCAAATCCGAAAGTTCCGCCGCCATTTCCCCGCAGTTCATTAAATAATAGTTTTCCATCAGCCGCCTGCCGTCAACACCGTTTTTGGCTTCTTCCACAAGATGGCCCTCCTGCTCCAGCCATTTTGCCGTTTTATAGACAGCCTGTTTTGCATCGCGGCTGACAGGCGTCCCGACCGGCGATTCAACCGAAAACGCGATCCGGTATTTTTTCGTTCCACTCCGCTCTAGTTCCTTTACATATCCCGGAAAAAGCGGCGTTTGAAAAGCAGCGGCGGGCTCTACCGTTTGTAGCACATCGAGGAGCGCTGCACTGTCTCTGACTGTTTTTGCCAGCACAAAGTCAATAGCCGCCCCTTGCCATTGCCGTCCACGGCCCGGCCCGACCGGTGTCCTTCCCCTTGTCGGCTTTAATCCTGTTAAACTTGTAAAAGAAGCTGGGATGCGGATCGATCCGCCGCCGTCACTTGCACCGGCAACCGGTACCATCCCGGAAGCCACCGCAGCCGCGGAACCACCGCTTGATCCGCCGGGTGAAAAATGGGGATTCCACGGATTGCGCGCCGGACCATAAAGTTCAGGTTCCGTAATATTTTTTAATCCAAATTCCGGTACGTTTGTATGTCCGAGAATGATAAACCCCGCTTCCTTCAATTTTGCCGTAAAAAAAGCATCTTCTCTGGCACGGTTTTGCTGGAGCAGTTTTGATCCGGATGTGAGCAGCTCGCCCTTTACTGCCTGAGAAAGGTCTTTCAGCAAAATCGGCACGCCGGCAAATGGCTGCTCATCTGTACGGAGCGTGGCCGCTTCCTTTTTTGCTTTCTCAAACCGTGTCCGGATGACGGCATTTAAACGCCTGTTTGTTTTTTCAATCCGGGCCATTGCCGCCTCAAGCACTTCTTCCACACTTACTTCTTTTCGCTTTACGAGTCCGGCCAGCCCTGTTGCATCATACGATAGATATGCAGATTCTTCCATCTCTCTCCCTCCATTTAATTCTATATTGACTGAATTTTATGGAGATGTCAAAACCTATGAAACTCGTTTAACCCTTTTTCTACCGGGTAAAAATGCACTATCACCATTAGGAGGCAGATAGAGATGGCAAAAGAAGTAGTTGGTATTTACACAACGTTGCAGGAAACGATTGACGTAGTAGACCGGTTGACCGCACAAGGCTACAGCACTTCCAATATTTCTATTATTTCAAACGGGAATGATGGAACTTTATTGAAAAAGCAGACCGGCGCAAATGTGGACCACACCACCACTGTCCAGGATGAACAAAACAGCTCTGTCTGGGAGAAAATCAAAGGGTTCTTCAAGCCGGACTATTATGATGAAACGACAAGAAAACTGACCAATCTGGATCTCCCGCAGGACGAACTGGACCGCTATTCGACTGAAATTGATGCCGGACACTATCTTGTGCTCGTAGACAATGATGCTTCTGCCCTCAATGAAACGGCCGCTCCCAGAACAGCCGATCCTGCCACAGAAGTTTCCGGCCAAACAACGGCATCCGGGTTGAAAAACGAATTTGGCGAAAACTACTCAACGTCGCAAGAAAAAAGGTAGATGTTCGCGAAAAAGTGCTGGATGTCGAAAAAAACCCTTGCATTTAAAATTTTTGCCAAAGCTGTCAGTATCCATTTTGCTTATTGAGTAAGCCCCAAATAGGCCGGCCGCTAAGTTTAAAAGGGCAAACCCGCACGGAAAAGGCGGGTTTGCCCTTTTTCTTTACGTTGATGAGGAAGGATCAGGCGTAACAGGCAGAATCGTTTTAGCGATCGACTGGTCGAGCGCTTCAAATTCCTCTAAAGAAATCGTGCTGTAAAGCTCTTTTCTCGTCTGCATGTCGGAAAGGGCATTTTTTTGCGTGCCTTCGTTTTTGATTTTTTCAAACACCCTTTCATAAGCTTTTGCGGCAACGCGCAGCGAAGTAACCGGATAAATGACCATCGCGTATCCCATTTCCTGAAATTCTTCCGCCGTATAATACGGGGTTTTACCGAATTCGGTCATATTGGCAAGGAGCGGCGCTTTTATTTTTTTCGCAAACAGCCGGAATTCATCACGGGACTCGAGCGCTTCCGGAAAAATCGCATCCGCCCCCGCTTCCACATACGCCTCAGCTCGCGTCAAGGCGGAATCCAGCCCTTCGACGCCTCTTGCGTCCGTACGTGCGACAACTACGAGGTGCGGTGCCACACTTTTGAGCGCCCGGATTTTTTCGCGCATGTCGGATGTCTCCACAAGCTGTTTGCCGTTTAAATGCCCGCATTTTTTCGGAAGCTGCTGGTCTTCAATCTGAACAGCCGCAACCCCTGCTTCAACCATTTCGCGGGCGGTGCGGGCAACGTTCAGCACGCCGCCAAAGCCGGTGTCAATGTCAACAAGAACCGGTAAATCGGTGGCACGCACGAGATCGCGTGCACGTTCCGCCATTTCCGTCAATGTGATCATGCCAAGATCCGGAATCCCTTTGCTCGCGGTATAGGCAGCGCCTGATAAATAAAGCGCCTCAAACCCTGTGTTTTTTGCAATGAGTGCCGCCATTGCATCATGCGCGCCGGGGATTTGCAAAATGCCTGGCGCCTGTATGCGTTCCTTAAACCGTTTGGCAAGCGCCTCCTGTGAAGACGGGTGATTGACAATCCAAACCATGGTGCAACATCCTTTCTACAAGGTGAATAAATTGACGAATTCATGAACGGCCATTTTTTCAAGCGCTTCTCCCGCAAGGCAGGCTTCTTTGATCCTTTCCTGCTGCTTCGCGGAATAGTGGGTGGCGATATTATCCGAAAACTTGGTGATAATTTTCGGGATCGCTTCTTCCCTTCTGAAGCGGTGGCCAAGCGGATACTCGACTTCCACATTTTCAGTTGATGTGCCGTCTTCAAAAAAGACTTGTACGGCATTCGCGATGGAACGTTTATCCGGATCAAGGTAATCGATGCTGTATTGTTTGTTTTCAACAACTGCCATTTTTTCCCTCAATGCATCAATGCGCGGGTCAGCGGCGACTGCGTCTTCATAATCGTCCGCCGTAATATTGCCTTTGATCAGGCCGACAGCCGTCACATACTGGATGCAATGGTCGCGGTCAGCAGGGTTATAAAGCGGCCCTTTTTTGTCAATGATGCGGATGGCGGACTCATGCGTCGTAATTGTAATCCGGCTGATTTGATCCAGTTTCCCAGCTACAACCGGATGGAGTTTGACTGCGGCTTCTGCTGCCGTCTGTGCATGGAATTCTGCCGGATACGATACTTTAAATAAAACATTTTCCATCACATAGGAACCGAGCGGGCGGGCCAGTTTCAGTTCTTTCCCTTTGAACATCACGTCCTGGAATCCCCACCCGGGTGCGGAAAGCGGCGTTTGATAACCCATCTCCCCTTTCATCGCAATCAGCGCAAGCGCCACGCCCCTGCTGGTTGCATCGCCGGCCGCCCATGATTTGCGCGAACCGGTATTCGGCGCATGCCGGTATGTGCGCAACGGGCCGTTATCAATCCAGGCGTGGGAAACGGCGTTCATGATTTCGTTTTTCCCGCCGCCGAGCATTTTTGTCGCAACAGCAGCTGTAGCCACTTTGACAAATAAAACATGGTCAAGCCCGACGCGGTTCAAACTGTTTTCCAAAGCAAGCACACCTTGGATTTCATGGGCTTTGATCATGCCCTCGAGCACATCGCGCACTTTTAGCGGTGCTTTCCCGTTGGCAACGCGCGTCCGGCTCAAAAAATCCGCAACAGCAAGGATGCCGCCGAGGTTGTCGGAAGGGTGCCCCCACTCCGCCGCGAGCCACGTATCGTTATAATCGAGCCAGCGGATCATGCAGCCAATATTAAACGCCCCCGCAACCGGATCGAGCACATAGGAAGTGCCCGGCACATGCGTCCCGTTCGGCACGGTTGTACCCGGAACGATCGGACCGAGCATTTTTGCACACTCCGGAAAACGGAGGGCGAGAATGCCGCAGCCGAGCGTATCCAAAAGCCCGTAACGCGCAGTCTCAAAAGCTTCGGAACTCGTAATCTCTTTGTCTAGCACATAACGGGCAATTTCTTCTATCAGGGCATCCCGCTCCCCTGTTTTTTCATTTACAGCTGTTGTACCGGCCAATTTAAACATTCCCCTTTCCAAACTTCATCTGCAGTGCAACACCGGGTCCTTAAGACAGCGTTTTACCCCAGCTTTTTGTTCACTTTATCTCTTAATGGTCCCGCCTTTTTAAAACCTCATCTTGCGAATGCAAGCCATCCGGTCGCAGGCCTTTTTAAAACTTAATCTTGCGGATGCAAACCGCGCGGGCCTTTGTATTGGACGCGCGGACGGAACAGGCGGTTGTTTTCATGCTGCTCCATCACATGTGCGCACAGCCCGACCGTTCTTGAACTGAAAAAGATCGGCGTATAAAGCGGAATCGGAATGCCGAGCATCCAATAAACCGGGGCTGCATAATAATCGAGGTTCGGATAGAGCCCTTTTTCCTGCGCCATGATTTTTTCCCCGGCTTCGCACATTTCAAGCAGCGAATGATCCCCTTTTTCCGCACAAAGTTCTTTCAGCGCTTCTTTCATCATCAAGGCGCGCGGGTCCATCTTTTTCATGTAGACGCGGTGGCCGAACCCCATTACTTTTTCTTTGTTTTTCAGTTTCGTATAAAGCATTTCTTCAAATTTTTCCACCGTGCCGGCTTCTTTCAGCATCTCCATCACCGCTTCATTGGCGCCCCCGTGCAGATGGCCCTTGAGCGATGCCACTGCGCCTGTTAACGCCCCGTATAAATCGGACAAGGTGGACGCAATGACCCTTGCCGTAAAAGTCGAATTCGGCAGTTCATGTTCGCTGTACAGGACAAGGGAACGGTCGAAAATCTTTTCTTCCTTTTCCGAAGGGACTTTCCCGGTGATCATGTACAGGAAATTGGCGCTGTACGACAAATCCTGCCGCGGTTCAACCGGGTCCTCGCCATTTAAAAGATGGTAGCTGTTTGCAACAATGTTCGGCACATTCCCGAGCAAATGGTATGCACGGTTTAAATTGGCTTTACGGGAGCGGTCCAGCAGGTTTTCATCATACCCCGCCAGCGCTGAAACCCCTGTACGGAGCGCATCCATCGGGTGGGTGGATGCCGGCAATAGCTTCAAAATGTCCAGCACGGCGTCTGGAATCCGGTAGTTTTTCTTTAAACTTTCTTCCAACGCTTTTTTCTCGGCATCATTCGGGAGCGTGCCTTCAAGAAGCAAATGCACGATGTCCAGATAGCTTTTCGTTTTCGACAACTCAATCAAGTCATACCCCTTTAAAACGATCTCGCCTTGGGCCGTGTCAAGAAAAGAAAGCTCCGTTTCAACAGCGACAACCCCTTCAAGCCCCGGCACAAACTGTGTCGTATTTCCCATCTCCATCCATCCTCCGTTTCTGTATTTTGCCAAAACTGTAAGCACTTACAGTTTTATGTAAAACAAAGTTGCCAATACCCCTGATGCTTTCATAAAAAAACATATCATAATATTTACAAAATGACAACGCCCACAGGCTTTGGACGACGATTCAGAACGGTCCTGTGATCCGGCTTTTCAAACAGCCCGGCTTCAGGGAAACTTTCCGTGCTCTTCCTGCCATTTCCCCGGAACAGCCAACAAAAAAAGACAAGTTTAACCTGCCTTGTCTTTTAAAACTATTGCTTTTTCGGTTTTCTCTTAAAACTGCGCTTCACAACATCGAAGAAACTCAGTGACTGAACCATCCGATTCGGATCCACATATTGGCGGACCGCCCGCAACACCCTTTTCGGATCTTTGGAAGAAAAGGTGTATGTCCCGTTTTTCTTCGTTTTGATCGCATAACGCGGGATCCATTTTCCTTTAAACATGACGGAAGCGATCACGTAATCGACTTCTTCCCAAGGAATTTGAATGTATTTGCGCACATCGCGCTCATTGAAAAATTCAAATCCTTTATCGCCGATCATGATTTTGCCGTAATCTGTCAATCCCATATGCGAGGCTGCCTTTATCACCAAATCCACTTTTGTATTGATTGATTGGACCATTTGATCCACCCCGTTCTTTTCTTTTTGTGGTTTCAAAAATTCATATCTATACAGCTTATCTTGATTTCCGGATCTTCGCTTCTAAAAAGGGTCCTGGTTGACCGGTGAAACGGCTGTACATCGCAATTCTTCCCGCAACCGTATTTGTAAATCCGGGGCAAATCTTCCCCGGCTGGCCTCTCCCTTATTATACGAAGTTTTACCGCCTGAAGCAAAACATACTCAGAACCCGTATACAACCCAGGGGCTGGCGGTTTTTTTGAAAAAAGCCCAGGCCAGAAAGCCCGGGCATTTGCCTTTTCTTACATTAAGTGAATTAAATGGAATACGATACCAACAACAAACAATCCAAGAATCATAACGATCGGAGACACTTTCTTTTTCAAAAGCCACATGCAGAACAGCGTCAAAAGCAATGCGGCAAGGCCCGGAATTAAGCTGTCCAGGTTGTTTTGCAATGTCGTGACTTTGACCGGTTCCAATGAGAGGCCGGCAGCTTGCTGTTCAAGCGCCGTTTTAATCCCCTGTGCTCCGGCAGGCAAATGATTCCAGTCAATATAAGCGCCTTTAGAAAGTTTTACTTGTGATACAACTGGTGTAAACTTAATCGATACCCATCTGTTAACCAGCGCGCCAAGGATAAACATCCCAAGGATCGATGCGCCTTTTGTAATATCCTGAAGAATGCCGCCCGATAAGTCCTCCGTAATTCTTGAACCAGCTCTGTAGCCGAATTCTTGTGTATACCACAGGAATCCCATCCGGATGAGGTTCCATGCAACGAAGAAAATAATTGGCCCGAGAATGTTGCCGTTCAATGCCAGAGAAGCACCTAACGCACCAAGGATTGGCCTGACCGTGAACCAGAATACCGGATCCCCGATCCCTGCCAAAGGCCCCATCATCCCGACTTTCACACCTTGAATGGCTGTGTCGTCAACGGGAGCGCCGTTTGCACGTTCTTCTTCAAGCGCTAAAGTTACACCAACAATCGGTGCAGCGACATAAGGGTGAGTGTTAAAAAATTCCAAGTGGCGCTGCAGGGCAGCAGAACGGTCTTCTTTCGTTTTATATAATTTTTTGATGGCCGGAATCATGGTATATGCCCAGCCGCCGTTTTGCATCCGTTCATAGTTCCAGGAACCTTGAAGGAAAGTTGAACGCCACCATACAGAAATACGATCTTTTCTAGATAATTTTAGTTCTTGTGCCATTTTTCTGTCCGCCTCCTTCTTAGTAATTGTCAATAATATCGCCTAACGGATCGCCGGTGTTTGCATTTCCGCCGCCTTTACCGGAGCCGCCTTGTTTGGAGAGCGCCAAATAAATCAGTGCAAGTGACACACCGATACCGCCAAGGCCGATAAGGGTAATTTGCGAAACAGTTGCCAAAACGAACCCAATGGCGAAGAACGGCCATACTTCTCTTGTCGCCATCATATTAATGACCATTGCATAACCAACAGCAACGACCATTCCCCCGCCGATTGCAAGGCCGTCTGTCAACCAGGTCGGCATGGCGGATAACAAGTCACGCACCGGTCCTGCACCAATGGCTAAAACCAGGACTGCCGGAATCGCAATACGCAGCCCTTGCAGGCAAATCGCAACAATATGCCAAAACTCAACTGTTCTGATGTTTCCTTCCCGCGCTGCGGCATCCATTAAGTGGACAATCCCTGTTGCAATGGTACGAACGATGATCGTCAATAAGAGGCCGGCAACCGCAAGCGGAACGGCAATCGCGATTGCAGAAGATACACCGGCTTTGCCTGCGCCGCTTAAAACTAAGATAATGGCAGATGCAACGGATGCAAGCGCAGCATCCGGCGCTACGGCAGCCCCGATGTTTGCCCAGCCTAAAGCGATCATTTGCAGGGTACCGCCTAAGATAATACATGGCACTAAGTTACCTGTAACGAGGCCAATTAACGTACAAGCAACGAGTGGCTGATGGAACTGGAATTGGTCCAAAATCCCTTCCATACCAGCTAAAAATGCTACGATAAAGACTAGTATCATTTGGACAATATTTAAATCCATAACGAGTCGTCCTCCCTTTTCTCCTGATGGGCAGGATTATTTTTGTTTGTTCAGCTCTTCCTGAGCCCTTTTGAGAATTTCGTCCATGTCGCCTTTTGCATCGCCCGGAACTTTGCGCACATCAAACTTTAGCCCCAGTTCTTTCATTTTTTTGAAAGCATCAATATCATTCTGGCTAAATGCCAGCACCTTGTTTGGCTGAACTTTGCCCGGCGAGTGTGCCATGGAACCGACGTTGATTGTTTTCAATGGAACGCCGCCCTCGACTGCACGGAGCACATCCTGCGGGTTTTCAAAAAGAAGCAGGGCGCGCTGGCCACCGAAATGCTGGTCATCCTTTGCAAGTTCAATCATTTTACGGATAGGAACAACGTGTGCCTTTACACCAGGGGGCGCAGCCTGTTGAATCAGTTTCTTCCGAAGTTCGTCCTTCGCTACCGCATCCGATACAACGATGATACGTGTAGGCCGTGTCGTTTTTGTCCAAGATGTTGCGACTTGTCCGTGGAGCAGGCGAGAGTCGATCCGTGCCAGCACGTATTCAAACTTGCCAGGAGCCCCTGCCGTTAACGGTTTTCCGGCAGGCTTGGAAGGTGCGGCCGGCTGTAATGCTTCAGGCCTTACTTTCACGCCTTCTTTCGCTGCGCCTAAAATATGCGCGGCAATGTCCTGGGCTTTGTTCATCGTGGCGCGTGCTGCAAATGCTTCAATGAGCATTGGCAAGTTCATGCCTGAGACGATGGCCCACTTGTCTTTGTGTTCTTCAAACAAGCTGTTGGCCTGGTTGAAAGGTGTTCCGCCCCAAAGATCGACTAAGAAGAGGACTTCATCCTGGTTGTCGAAAGAGGCGACTGCTTCTTTCATTTTTGCCTTTACGTTATCAGGGCCTTCGCTCGGCATCAATGTAACAGCTTTTACATTTTCCTGCTTTCCGAAGATCATCTCTCCGGATTGCAAGACACCATTGGCGAAATCGCCGTGACTGGCAATGATAATTCCTACCATCTTCTTACCTCCCTAATCGTATTGTTACAGTATCAATCTTATAAATAAGTTCTAAAGAACCTGTAACTAAATTCATGGATGTAGCCGTTTTTCCTTTTTGATCAGCTGCATCAAATCGATTTTCCGGTCGGCGGGCACTTGGCGGATTTCCAATTCGATGCCGCGTGCAGCCAGCTTCGCAAAGGCCTGGATATCATCCTCATTGACTGAAATAAAATTGGTGATCATCTTCTTGCCTTCCGTAAAACGCATGCCGCCGATATTGACCGATTTCAAACCAACCCCTGCCTGGACAACTTCCAGTACATCCTGCGGCGAAACAAACAGCAGCATCACTTTCATTTCGTCAAACAGCCGGTTTTGGTAAAGTTCAAGCAGTTTTTGCTTCGTAATGACATGTGATTTGATGCTCGGTGGTGTCGCTTGCTTCAATAAAAGCTTTCGCAGCTCGTCATTGGCGGCTTCATCATTGGCCACTAAAATCCGGTCAATCCCCACTGCCCTCGACCAAACCGTGGCAACCTGGCCATGAATCAAACGATCATCAATGCGCGCAAGCCGTATATCCAATGCCATCCGACCACCTCCTGCTAATCAATCGTAAAAAACTTGCCTTTCCGCCTATTATAATGCAAGATGTGTGCCAACTTTTGAGTATCAAAAAACAACCGTTGTCAAATAAGCGTTTTCAGAAATCCTTTTATGCTTATGATACACAAACCGTTTGTTTAATACACATTGAAAAAGGGTTTTATTTTCCATTTCGCTACTGTATTAAAAAGTTCTGCAATACCTGTATCATTTTGATACTTTTGACCTGCATGTGCATTCCGTATCAGGGATATCTCTCCGTCTTTTTCCCCGGCATAAAAAAAGCCTGCAAATAGTGAGAATCTATTTGCAGGTAAAAATTACCGCACGGCTGCAGTTTGCTCGGCAGATAAATGGTCGATCATGTCGGCAATATAATAAAGTTCATCATCCGACAGCTTCAATTTCAGCTGGTCTTCAAAAATTTGCGCCGCCTTTTTATATTTTTTGATTTTAGCAGTTTTTTCCGGCGTGATGTCATTTTTGTAAATGAGGCCAGACTGGGTGACCATTCTTTCGAGCGCACAACCGATATGAATATTCATATTGATTTTCGATGCGTTGTTAAACGGCCTTTCCGCTATTTTTTCAAGGACAGTGACAAACGCCGTAATCGCTGTGATCACTTTCTTTGGATTTAAAAAGGTTAAAAATTCATTCAGGCTTTCTTCCGTCATTTCCCGCACCATTGCCGGAGACCTTGGCGGTTGTTTCAGCAACTGGTGGTTTTGAATGAGATGGGTGACCTGCGTTTCCCCGTCGCCCATAAACAAAGATTCAAGCGGAACAAACGGTGCCTGGACTTTCGGATCGGCAATCCCGACAGCGAGCAAAATGTCATATTTCTGCATCAGCATTTCTTTCTTTTCTTCTACTTCGTTGATTGGCAGCGGGATAACGGCAATATTGGTTTTGCCGATGTTTTTGAGCAGTCTTGTAATCAGCTGCTTTAATTTTTCCGCCGTCCCTTCCCCTGTTGAACAGACGGAAAGAATGGCCTGCGGTTTCACGGGCTTCCCTGTTTCCCGCGGTTTGCTTTCCATCTGGTAAGATCCGTAGCCGCGGAATTCCTTTAATGACTCATAAATATCGTCGAGATCCATTTCCATAATCGTCGCTTTGCGGATCGCTTCAATGACGAGCGCCGTTGTCACCATATCGATGGTCCGCGTTTTGATGCCCGTTTCCTGTGTAATCACATCGCCAAACCCGGTCAGCGAGCCCATATCGACAAGCAGCAGGACGCCTTTTCCCATATCAATTTCTTTTACCCGCCTCTTCATTTCCTCCAAAACATATTTCGGGTCCATATCAAGCGGCATATCAATGCAGTCCACATTCGATTCACCGAGGAGGCTTTTCACAACACTTACCATGCTGCTTGCGGTGCTGAACCCGTGCGCGGCAACGAGGATCGCCACCTGCTCGGCCTTTTGTTCGTCTATAAGAGATGTGAGCAAAATCGTTAAGTACATGGCTTCTTTTACCGGTACATGCACGCGGTATTTTTCCCCGATCATTTTGCAAATATCAAGTGACAGCTGATACTCCTGCGGTCGGTCATTGATGACATTTTCGATATTCGTATAATTGGCCACCTGCTGGTTTTTTACCCGCTTCAGGAAGGAAGTCAAGTGCAGGCTGAACGCCAGCAAAAAACGTTCATTTACTTTGCACTTCAGCCGTTTTTCCACAATATCCTGCACTTCTTCGCTGAAATTAAGGATATCTTCGCTGACAATTTTTAAGATTTTCTCACGGTTCAGCGCATAGCTTGAAAACTTGTTGTAAAACTTGTTTAAATGGATATCGATGTCCAATTTCAGAAACCGGTTAATGTCTTCATCCGACACGTCCTGTTCCATCATAAAACTGACTTTGTCCTCGATGATGTTGTACAGGTTAAAATCCGGTTCGTACGGGTCTTCTTCAAAGAGCGCCTTGTTTTCCCCTTCCGGATAAACCGTTAAATAGGAATCAATTAAATCGGAAAGCTCCTGGATTTCCTGGCGTTTTCTACTAAAATAGAAGAAACCGTTTTTCAGTTCGGATGGCAGATCTTTAAAGTGGATGGTAATGACATCATCGTGCAGGCAGTGCAGAAAACCGTTGGCGCAGACAAGCTGGATGTTGGATTTCAACTGCCCGACGTTACCGTATGACGTATTGCCAATTAACGCCTTCATCGATTCCGCATCAATTTTAATCGGTTTTTGGACGCGGTTTGCTTCAATGGCAAGCAGGAATTTCAGAATCTCAATCTTGTCAATTGCCGGCCGTTCTTCAAAAGACGGAATCCGGATCAGGATCGGAATACGGCGGACAAACGTTTTCAACAAGGAAGATTCCGGGTCTTCCGTTGTCGCCCCGACGATCAGGACATTGGCGTTGCGATTCCGTTCGGTTTCCCCAAGCTTTGCATACGTCCCCGTATCCATAAAGTAAAAGAGCATTTCCTGTCCTTCAGGCGGGAGCCGGTGGATTTCATCGAGAAACAGCATGCCGCCGTCCGCTTTGGAAACAAGGCCGTCTTTTTCGCTGTCCGCACCCGTAAAGGCGCCTTTAATATGACCGAAAATGTGGGAAATGAGGAGCTGCGGGTTATTCGCATAATCCGCGCAGTTAAAGACAATAAATTGGGCGTCTTCGTCCATAAACGGGGCTGCCAGTTTTGCATAATTGAACATCAAATTGGCAAACAGCGTTTTCCCGACACCAGTCTGGCCGACAATGAGCGTATGAAGGCCGTGCGGGGGATAGAGGACGGCCGCCTTTGCCTGTTCGACCTGCACTTTCAGGCTTGTTTTCGAACCGATCAGGTCATCAAAGGGATTCGTTTCCCAGGCGGTATCATGATTTGCGGACGGACCGTTGCCCGGATCCGGGGATTGCCCGCCCGTCACTTCAAGTATATTTTCATATTCATATTGATCTTCCGGCAATTTCGTTCCGAGAAGGTCTTCCATGATTTGTTTGACCAAGTAATGAACCGGGCGGCCTTTTATTTTGATAATCCGTTTCTGCCGCAACAGCTTGTTCAGCTCGGCACTGACATTGTTTCTTAAAATGCCAAGGTCTTTTGCGATATCCGAAGCTGTAAATCCTTCTATACGGATCCATTCATCAAGCGTTTTGCCTTGCGACTGTTCAACAAGATACGCGTAAATGCGGTCAATCCTTTTCAAAATGCCACCCCATTTCTAAGTATAAACTGTATCTTAATAGTATCACGAATGTATCATCCATCATAGCAGGAATATATTGCGAACAAGTGTCAAGTTTTTGCCAAAAGGAGCTTATCTTTAATACACTTTTAGAACCCACGCTGCTTCAGGTGAAAACGCCCGGTACACCCGAAAAATAGGATAAAAAAACAACGCCGCATATGGGCGCTGTTCATTCAACAATTTTCGGCCGCTTCCATCCATCTGCTTTCCGCAACATCCGGCCGGTTCATTTTCTGTTCCCAAACCGGTTCATGCATGTGTTTCCGGCGAAATTCAGGCGGTTCATTTATTGATCATATTGGGGCTTACTGAATCCGCACTTTCGCCATGCGTTCAGCAAGCCCTGTTTCCCCTTAAACCTTGTGCCTGCCCCGCCATCGCCTGGCGAAAAGTTTACACTTTCCCGCTTGTTTTCTGTCCGAGCTGCATCCATTCAAACTGGCGGAGTTTCAGTTCGAATAATTTCAGCGGATCCTGATACACTTCCGGATTCTCTTTCATATTCTCCAGCATCTCTTTTGTCTCGGCAATGGCCGCCTCTGTTTCCGCAATCGTTTCGCGGAGAACCGTTTCCGAATTTTTAAAGAACAGGCGGACATCACGCTCAAGCCCTTGTTCAAACAGCTCGAATTGCAGCATCACTTTATTCGTGACAAGGTTTGCAATTTCCGTATAATCTTCGCTTTCGATAAATTTTTTATAGCGGTTATACAGCATTGTTTTGTTTTGCGAAAGCACGCCAAACAATTTGCCCGCACTCTTTAACAGGACCTGCTGCGGCGTATGGCGCAACAAAATATTGACCGGTTCAAAAGGAATTCCGTTTGCCATCCGATCCGCATCACGCCGCCAGTCCTCCATAATTTTAAAATCGCAGGCAAGCGCAAGAATCTCTTCCCCGTACAACTTGTTAAACCCTTCCGCCATTTCATCAAGATAATCCTGGCTTTGCTGCATTTCCCTTTCCGACGCTTCTATCCACTCCGTCACCAGTTCCTCGTATTTCGGGGAAATGGACGTCTGCAAAAAGTGCCGGATCCGGTTGTTCATTTCTTCATTCAACTCGAGATGAATTTTCCGAAAATCACTGTCCGGCTTAATAAAATCGGCGCTTTTCCGTAAAATTTCCGGAATCTTATTTTGCAGTTCATCGCGGATTTTCCGCGTCATGCTGTGATAGGACGAGCGGACAAGCTCGGTTTGTTCATGGATGACATCCTGAAGCTGGTTTGCCGCTCCGTTTAATTTTGCGTACAGATCTTCATGCCGGTTGATTGACTCTACCAGATGCTGTTCATTTTGCAGCCTTTGTTTCAGCAGATCGGCAATCGATTCCCGGATGCAGTGCGAAAGTTTGTCAATCCGGCTTTCTTCCAGGTTTTCCGGCTTGAAATTTTGCCGGAAAAAGCGGGCAAGATCCAGCCCTGCTTCCCGGGATGCATAATTGGACGTATAAGGGTGCAAGTTTGCCTGCGGAAAAATTGTTTTTACCTTTTGTACTGTTTCTTCCACTAAATCTGCCGCTTCCTGCTTGCTGTATATCATATCCATTTTGGACAGCAAAAAGTGAATCGCAAGCCCGGGCACTTGTTCCTTCATTTTCAACAACATATCCGCTTCTTTGTCTGTAAGGGGATCATTTGCATTTAAAACGAATAAAACGCCGTCAACAAAACGCAAATACTCGTATGCCTTTCCCCGCCCCGGCCCGTTCAGCCCGGGTGTATCGATGAAAATAAGCGCATTTTCTTCCAAAAACCGGCTCGGACCCCGCCATTCAAGCATGTCTCCGGGCTCCGGCGCCGCATTGTCCTCTTCCGTTACAGGCGAAATGCCTTTGTCCGAGATCACAGAAAGCGCATGTTCATCATCATGGCGCACCGCCATCACAAACTGTGTCGGCCGTTCGGGGAGCGGGTCGGCCAGCACCGACTGGATAAAGGCCGTCTTGCCGCTGCCGTTCATGCCGGTAACGAGAATGTGCTGGACATCAAAGTCAATCAGCTCCCTCGCCATCCATTTCAAACGGGTGCTGACAGATAGCCCGTTCCTTTTTGCCCATTGCATAATGGAATCAAAGAGCCGAAGCGCATATTCAAGCTGGTCCAATGTTTGCTCCGCATGATGCAAAATCGTTTCCGCATCGGCAATTTGCTGCGGCCCGATGCTGCCCGGAAAAAGATCGCCCCATGCGAGAACCGCAGTGGATGCTTGAAGGGCGTGCGCCTGGTCCGTGATCCGCAGCCAGTTCGTTAAAATGCCCGGCATCACCGGTGCCAGTTGTTTTAACAGATAGCTGCCGCTGATTAAAGAAAGATAGGTTTCCCCGTAAATGGCAGACAGCTCGTGCCACGTTTCAAGCGAATGGAGTTCAAGTCCGGCAAAAAGGCCGTTAAATTCGCGGAGCCAGCCAAGATACACGCCCTCCGTTTCGTAAGACCGCCAAAGCGCAACCGCCAGTTGTTCAAACTGAATTTGATCCACCTTGTATAAAACGGACAGCGCATCCCGAAAATAATCCGGCGCAATCGTTTTGGTATGCCCATTTTCAATATACGACTTTAAATTTTGAAACCAGAACAGCGATTCAGTGCGGATGGATTCATTGACAGCCAGTTCAACCGCATTCATCCAGTCTTCGTTTTTTTCAAAGTAGGCACGGGCGATTTTCGTCACATTCGGATAGTCCGGGTTCATGGCGACCGCTTGTTTGATCGTCTGGACAGCCTGTTCATGCTTTTGCTCCTCCATATAAAGCGAGATAAGCTGAAGCGCAATCTCCGTCTTTAATACCATGGAGTCTGTCTGGACCGACTTGTAAATTTCTTCGGCCATGCTGGTGAGGCCGAGTTCAAAATAAGCATCCCCCATGTTTTTTTGCGCCCACGGTTCAAAGTCGTTATGTATGCTTTCCCATTTAAAAACGGCCGCTTCGTAATCTTTATAATGAAAATAAATTTCCCCTTGTGCAAAGCGGATATAGGAAAGATCGGCATTTTCAAGGGCGTTTTCTTTTTCGAACGCTTCCCCGAGCACTTCAAGCGGATGGCGCTCTTCCCCTTCTTTGATAAACGTTTCATAATAAGATTTTTGAACAAACTGGTCTTCCGGCTTCATGATTTTCCTCCTCACACGGCCTTTTATATCTCTATCATATTGCATCCGGGATGCAGCGATGTGTAGAATTTTGTCGATTACTTTATTTTATCAAAACATCTCCGGCAAAAAGTTTCAGTTCGCTTTCAATTTTGATACAAAAATGAAACATTTGCCATATTTTCGCTTGCATGCCGGCAATTTTGAACATGCTTCCCGTTTATCACGCCGTTTCCGCTCATGGCATCATACACGGAAAAGCGCCGGAATGAACGGGAAACGTTTTCTATGTTATAATATTCACATTACAGATTGGAAGGAGCATCAGCCATGGGAAAGACAAAATGGACAGGGTATGCCGGCACCTATACAAAAGGCGCCAGCGAAGGGATTTACACCTTTACCCTTGATACAGAAAAAAAGCAAATTGAAGATGTGAAAGTTGCCGCCAGACTGGGCAATCCAACTTATCTTAATATCACGGCAGACAACCGCAATCTGTATGCCGTTGTCAAAGAAGGCAGCCAGGGCGGGGTTGCGGCTTTTTCAATTGATGCGGAAACCGGTGCTCTAACAGAGTTGAACCGCCAGTTATCCGGCGGCGCCTCCCCGTGCCATGTCAGCGTGGATTCAGCCAAGAAAACGGTCGTCTCCGCCAACTACCATAACGGGACGGTCAGCGCCTATCTGACAAACAAAGACGGCAGCCTGCAGCCGGCAGTAAGTGTTATCGAACATACCGGCTCCGGCCCGAACCCTGAACGCCAGGAAAAACCGCACGTCCATTTCGCAGGCTTTACCCCGGATAAAAAATATGTCGTCGCGGTGGACCTCGGCAATGATACGATTACAACGTACGCGCATGATGGCGGCAAATTAACGGAAAAAGCCGTCCTTTCCGTCCGCCCGGGAAGCGGCCCGCGCCATCTTGCCTTTCATCCGGGCCGGAAATTGGCCTACTGCATGACAGAATTGAGCAATGAAGTGATTGTGCTCGAATTTGACGAAGCTTCCGGCACGTTTAAAGATGTCCAGTATATCAAAACGATTCCGGAAGATTTTACGGAAAACAGCCAGGGAAGCGCAATCCATCTCTCTTCCGACGGCCGTTTTGTTTATGCCGGAAACCGCGGCCATGACAGCATTGCCGTGTTTGCAGCCGGCCCGGACGGCAAACTGTCCCTTGTTGAATACACTTCAACCGAAGGAAGCTGGCCGCGCGACTTTGTGCTTGACCCGACCGAAAAATTTGTCGTTGCCGCAAACCAAGAATCGGGCACGCTCGTTTTATACGCCCGCGATCCGGAAACCGGGATCCTCACTTTGCTGCAAAAAGACGTCCCGGTTCCGGAAGGGGTTTGTGTAAAATTTTTGCACGGGTAAAATTTTAGCGATTCAAAAGGCGGGTCCCGGTCCGCTTTTTGCTTTTTCCGGGGAAATTCTCATCATTTTATCATTTTCATTTCACAAGTTTTTCTTTTTCATGTTTTACATTTAGGACAGCGGCAAGGAATTGCAGCAAACCATATTTGGCCGGGCTTCCCCCAGAGCCTGGCCAAACCTCCTTTTATCATACCGGCCTTGTGCCGGTTTTTATTGGCCGAGTTTTTCGGCGACGGAGGCCAGTTTTCCTTCCATCGTGAGCTGTTTGTCCCTGCGGTCGTCGATGCGGATATTCGTTTCAACACGCTTTACGCCATTTGAAAAAGGGATTTCATGCAGTTTTTCAATGATTTCAAACAGGTCATGGATGTCCCCTTCTATTAAAGTGCTCATCGGGGTCAGCTTGATTTTCACCCTTCCCTGTTCTTTTCCCAGCGCCTTCTCAATCTCCGCCACATATTTGCTGATGCTTGTTGAATCCGTTCCGACCGGAAATATGGTAATATCGGCAATCGCCAATGCAATCCCCTCCTAATATTCTTCTTTCTTATTATAAACCAACTTTATTTTTCATGTCTTCCTTCTCATTTTTCTTGTCTATTCCGCTTTTTTCATTCGAATAGCCCGCTTTCTTTCCCTTTTCTTGTAAAACGTTCGGTCATACGGCTGAGCAGTTTCTTGGCTGCGGTCCCGAAAATAAGCGCAATTGCCAGAAATCCTGCCAGATAAATGATATCTGTGATCACAGCCTCCATCAGCATCCCGCCAACAGCTTCACGCATTAAGCCAATTCCGTAAGTAAATGGCAGGAGCGGATGGATATGTTGAAAGAAAGACGGTTCCATCTGGATTGGAAAAGTGCCGCCCGAACCGGAAATTTGCAGGACAAGCAGGACAATCCCAAGTGCTTTTCCCACATTGCCAAAAACAGAAACGAGTGTATAGACCATCACGGTAAAAACAGCACCAATCCCGATACCGAACAAAATAAACCAGGCTTTTTCCTGCACATCCACATGTAAAATAAAAAGATCGCCCGCCGCCGTTATCGCCGACTGGAAAAACGCAATCGTTAAAAACAGGAGCAGCTTGCCGAAATAGACTTGCCAGCTGGCATATGCGCCGCCATGGTGGTGTTCAACCGACAGCAGGGATACCAATAGCATTGCCCCCACCCAAAAAGACAGGACTGTATAAAACGGAGCCATGCCCGCACCGTAATTTTTGATTGGATATAGAACTTCTTCCTTCAGCGATACCGGCTGTTTTAAAAACCCGCTTTCTTCTTGTGCATCGTTCTTCAGCAGTTGAATCCACCGGTCTATATTTCCCTGTTTTTCAAACGCCCGGATTTTACCAGCCAGTTCCCTGATTTTTCTCTCAGCAGCCGGCAGTTCCGTTTCAGCCGTTTTCAATTTTGCTTTCCCGATTGCAAGCTCGGTTTTCGTATCGCGGAGAATCGCCTGGATATCCGGCAGGCTGCCTTCCAATTTTTGAAACAGCTTGTTTGCTTTTGCACTGTCCTGCCCGGCTTGTGCCACAAATGTTTTTAAATCCGCGGCGATGGCTGCACCATCGTTTTCAAGCAGGCTGCCGGCGATGGCCCCGGCACGGCCGGCTTCCTGCTTTAGATCTGCCTGCAATGTTTCCGGCAGCAACCCGTCATTGACCTGTTGGAGAATTTTCCCGTTTAGGTCCTGCTGTTTTTGAAAGGACTGGCTTAGGGCAGTAAACCGAGCGGCAACAGTGATGAGATGCTGAGAACCTGTTTCTTCAGCAGCGGTTCTCAGCAAATCACTGAACGCGTCAGAGATTTGTTTACTATTTTGCAAAATCATCGTATTTTTTGGCGCTGTTTCTGCAATTTTCGTTTTGTCTGCCAGCATACTCACCTGGTTCGAGACTGCAGGAGCGGCATTCAGCGCTTCCAGTCCGGTTTTGATCACGGTATCCGTCTGCTCAAGCAAACTTCCGGTGCTTCCAAAAAAGCGGGCCATGTCCCCTGAGACGGTTTTGCCGCGTTTTGCAAGCCGCTGGACATCGGGCATCGCGCTTTCTGCCTGTTTTCTTACTGCGTCTGCTTTCGTAATGTCCCGATCTGCCGTCCTGATGATCCGGTTAAGCTCCGGAATGTCTCCCTCCAATCTAAAAACCCATGCTTTAAAATTTTCAATATCCGGCAAATCCCTTTCAAGTTCAATGCCGATTTGATTAAACATTGTAAAAATCGCTTTGCTAACGGTTTTTACAAATTGCGCACTAATTTGCTGTGTAATGGCAGACGCACCCGACCCTGTTATTTTAGGCGCAATCGCATTGATTTTTTCATTAACGGTATAAGTAATGACCGGTTTCTCCGGCTTATCACCCAGGATGGAAGCCAGTTTTTCCGAAAAATTTTCCGGGATGGTCAGGCTCGCATAATATTCTCCGGTCTTTACGCCGCGTGTGGCTTCCTTTTCCTGCACAAACCTCCAGCCGAGCGTTTTATTTTGTTTCAACTTTTTCATGACTTCATTGCCGGCGTGTACTTTTTTTCCGTTGATCGCTGTCCCCCGGTCCAGATTCACAACGGCTACTGCAATTCCTTTTGTGTGGCCGTATGGGTCCCAGGATGCCTTGATGTTAAACCAGGCATACAATGATGGAAGAATAATCAAGGCGGCAATGATCAGGCTTGCTGCCCAGTTTGTTGTCATTTTTTTCAAATCAGTTGCATAAATCTTCCATACTTTTTCCATTGGCAGCCTCCAAATGTTGTTGTACCTTTATGTTTTCCAACCGTTTGAACTGTCATGTACACGCAAAAAAGCCTGTGCGTCTCAGGACACGCACAGGCTAGCGTCAAACAAGCCATTTTCCTTATGTAATTGATTTGCGGCCCGCACAAGCAGGCGTCTGCAGTAACGTAAATATTACGGATGAAAGCCGGTGCCCTCACTTTGCGGTTTTACAAGCAGCAAGTCCGTTATTTCACAGGCAATGTCCGTTTCCCCTGCACCTTATTCATGTCCAAAAACCTGCTTTATTTCCGCCTGCAGCTGCTCCAGTAAAGGAAAAGAATGGTTCAACGCAATACTTTCTGCAATACTTCGATAGTACCATTCCTGCTTTTCTTTCCCACGGCTGAACGCGTTCCACACGCTCTCCCCATTTTTTCGCAATCCTTCGTGTATCGTTTTCAAATTGTGGAGTTTATCTGCACATATGAGCATACAAATTTCCTCTTCTGCCGTTTTTAATAGCTCGATGGTATGCTGTTTTCGTTCCTCCCACCGCACATTTTTAGGCGGTTCGGTGCAGGCTGCAACAATGCGGGCAACATCGCTTCCAAATTCAGCTTCTATCTCCTCGTTTGTCACCGCAGTATCTTCAACCGTATCATGAAGAAGCCCTGCTGTGACCACTTCTTTGCGGCAGCCTTCTGTTAAAAGCATCATGGCAACCGCATACGGATGCGCAATATACGGAAGGTCGGACGCTTTCCGGTATTGGCCTTCATGTGCTTTTGCCGCAAATTCAATTGCTTTTTCCACCATTTCCATAAGAAATTCCTCTCTTCTCATTCAAAACCTATTCCTATCATCATACCAAAACGGCGCGGCTATACATGAATGAAAATCGAAAAGTTCAGCACTTTTTTGGCTTCTTAAACATCAAAATGGATCCTTAGTCGGCAGAATATTCCTTCCTGTCCTGTCTGAATTGAAAAAGAAGCAGATCCTTGCTTCTTTTTATCTACTTTCTTTGCCTTTACCCCCGCGAATTCTTTTATGTTATCACTTTTTCCCACTTCTCGATATGCTTTATCCGACCATTGCTTGAGCACAGTGATTTGCCGCTGTACCCGCTTTATTTCTTTTTGCTGCTTTTCATACGCCTGGAGGCAGAAGTCTTATAACTGCCCATCATCATGCGAAAAAGCACCCAAATCTATCTTTTCCCTTTTTCGCATGATTTGAGTCCGTTTTCATTCTCGTAATATGAATTTAATCGTATTGTAATCTTCCTTTCTGCCTATTTGTGTTATAACAAGAGTACGGAGAAGGGAGTTGTCTTATGCACTTAAAAAGGCGAATTGCAGTTATGGCGTTTGCCATATTCGTTGGCACGGCACAACTAAATGCCTATGCAGAAACAGATCAAGGTTCCTTACAGAAAAAATTGGATGAAAATACGCAAACCATTCAAAAGAAAGAATCGGAGAAAAAAGCCGTCGAAAGCAAAATGGAAAATTTGCAAAAAGACTGGAACGCATTGCAATCATCCATTCAGAAAAATAAAGAAAATATCGCAGCAACTGAAGCGAAAATCCAGTCAGCAAAAGATTTGATTGAAAAGAAAAAAGAGGAAATCGTAAAGCTGGAGGACCAAGTTTCTGCACGGGAAGGCGTGATTAAAAAACGCCTCGTTGCCATGCAAAAAAACAACCAATACGACTATGTGATTGAAACGATTTTAAACGCGGAAAGCATTGGCGACCTGATCAACCGGGTCAGTGCAGTCGCGACACTGCTGAACGCTGATACAAGCCTTTTGGATCAGCAAAAAGCGGACCTTGCGAAAATTGAAGCCGATAAAAAAGCCATTGCAGACCAGGAAAAAGTGCTCGAACAGGAGCAGGCAAACTTGAAAAGCAGCCAGGCAAAACTGCAAACAAATTTAAAAGAAAAGGAAAAAGCATTGTCGGGATTAAAATCGAAGTATGACAGCATTCAAAATGAGCTGTCAAAAGCGGAACAAAAACAAACCGACTTGAATACGAAAATCAGCAACCTGCAAAAAGAAATAAAGGCACAGCAGGCGGCCGCAAAAGCAAGGGAAGAAGCCCTCGCAAAACAAGCGAGCGAAGCTGAAGCCGAAAAGGCAGCGGAAGCGCAAGCTGAAAAAACAGCAGAAACACAAGCGAAAAAACCAGCGGAAGCCGGTGCCGGGAAAACGGCCGGAACCAAATCCGCCGCATCTTCCGGCCACAGCACGCCACAAGGCAAATCCTTTTATGTGACGGCGACATCTTATAACCATGAAGATACGAAGCTGGATATTACCGCTTTGGGATATAACATTAAGAAAAACCCGAACATGAAATTGATCGCTGTCGATCCATCGGTCATTCCGCTCGGCAGCAAAGTCTGGGTTGAAGGATACGGGGTTGCCATCGCAGCCGATACCGGCGGTGCCATTAAGGGCCATATCATCGATGTCCTGATGCCGAACAAAAAAGCTTCCATCGCATGGGGGCGCCGTACGGTCAAAGTGATCATATTGAATTAAGAAAAAGCAGCCTTGAATCGATTCAAGGCTGCTTTTTTATATCCGCCTATGGCAGGCCCGCTCCTAACCCCGGCAAAAAACAGGCCCATGCTTTTCCCGGAAAGCGGGGCAAGCATGGGCACTTTTTTCGGCAGTCCGCCTTAAGCAGGCGCCGGGATTTTTTTCAAAGAAAAAGCCGGGCCTCCCATGAAGCCCGGCCGGCACAAATGCTTACAATACCGGTGCCATTGTTTCTTTTAGCACTTTTACAGAATGATTGAACTGTTCCTGTTCTTTTTCGTTCAGTTTGATTTCAACCACTTCACGGATGCCCTGGCGATTGATGATGGCCGGAACGCCAACGTACACATCGCTGTTTCCGTATTGGCCTTCAAGAAATGCAGAGACCGTCAATACGCTGTTTTCATTGTTCAGGATTGCCCTTGTAATCCGGGTCAGGGACATCCCGATGCCGTAAAATGTGGCCCCTTTTCGTTCAATAATATGATAAGCCGCATCTCTCGTATTGACAAAAATGTCATCTAACGTCTTTTCGTCAATAATTCCTTTTTGTAGATAGCTTTCAATCGTATCGTAACCGATATTTGTATGGCTCCATACCGGAAGTTCCGTATCGCCGTGTTCGCCGATAATCGCAGCATGCACATTGCGCGGGTCAATTCCAAATTGGGCGCTCAAAGAGTTGCGGAGACGCGCGGAGTCAAGCACTGTGCCCGAACCGATAACATGTTCTTTCGGCAGGCCGGACTCTTTCCAAGTTACATATGTCAAAATGTCAACCGGGTTGCTGGCAACAAGAAAAATCCCGTTAAAGCCGCTGTCCATGATGCTCTTAATCATGCCTTTAAAAATTTTTGCGTTTTTGGCAACAAGATCAAGCCTTGTTTCGCCCGGTTTTTGCGGGGAACCTGCCGTAATGACAACAAGATCGGCAGTGCCGCAATCGGAATAATCGCCTTTCCAAACGCGGGTCGGCGTAGGCGCAAATGGCAGGCCGTGGTTCAGGTCCATGGCTTCCCCTTCTGCTTTTGCTTCGTTAATATCGATTAAAACAAGCTCTTCTGCAACACCCTGATTAATCATGGCGTAGCAGTAACTTGTACCAACTGCACCCGTTCCAACCACTGCAATACGATTGACTTTTTTCATGTATAATCTTCCTTCCCATCAAAAGTAAAAAATATATCCACTGTATGAAAGCAGTTTTGCAAGCCCGGCATGGCGGGCCCCTATCCAGTCTATGGATATTGTGCCAACTCCTAATGGATTCCATACTGCTTTTCCTTTAAAGCAGGACAATTAAACTTTTGCAGCAATTGCTGCCGTGCGGTTTGTGAAATAGATGGACGGCATGCCCTTTTATGGCTGAAATTGACTGTTCCGTTCATTTTCCTTCATTCCACATGGGTAAGTATACCACTATTTTTGTGATCAGATTCACATATTTTATGGCGAAAATTTGAAAATTTATCTGCCCAAATGCCCGGTTTTAAAGGAAAATGACGGTTTTTCAAAATTATCCGTTTACATTTTTCACAAATGGCTTTATTTGAAAGAGCCAGATATGTAAGCGTTATTCATTCTTGTGCTGATTTTCACAAAGTGCCCCGGATGGAGGAATAAATGGCTGATCCCGCCCAAATGATCTCTGCCATTTTTTATCCTGAATGCCTCCCCTCAAAAAGCGGGTGCTGCCTGCTTAAAAAAACCCGCTTCACATGCATGGAGACGTGCACGCCAGGCATCGACAAAAACGCAACTGCCCAGCCATTCATGTCTGCATCATAAATGGACACCGTGCGGACAGCCAGTACGACGGGCATAATAAAGCCGGCCATAAAATCAATTTTATATAAGTAAATTTTTTCTCTCCATACCGGCTGCTTTCATTTATTATTAAAGAAGAAGAGAACGGTTTCACTGCCAATTCTTTTCTTTCCATCTCCGGTACTTGCCACATTAAAAACACGAATGATATTCATCATTGACTTTCAATCGTTCGCATTTTATCCTTAATTTATCCCTTTATGCGGGAAATGTTCCTTTACTGGTTTTTAATTTTATAAAGTATTAGACTTTTTTCATTTTACAAGTATAATAATAAGTATCATTTTCTTTGTGCATTTTTCTGACCAAGTGAAAGGAGCGATTATCCTTGCATCAAATTGATGAAAAGAAAGCCCCCCGGATGGCCCTGCAGGCAGACATGGATTTTCTCGCCGGGCTGCTGGATAAAGTGATCCTATTTGAAGGCGGCGAAGCATTGCTCAAAACAATCCAAAATATTCGCTCCCTGGCACAAAAAGCGAGGGAAACCGGCGATGAGGCTTTCTACCTTCAATTAAAAAAAGAAATTACAGACCTGAATCCGCCAGAACGGCAGGAAGTCATCCGCGCTTTCTCTACCTATCTGCAATTATTTAATATTACCGAGCAAAATTTCAGAATTAAGCGCCGGCGGGAGTACCAGTCGGAAGATACAGACCAGGTCCAACCGCGTTCACTTGAAGATGGCATCGAAACGCTGCGGAAAGAAAAAGTGCCGGCTGAAATGGTTGCAGAACTGCTGGACAGTTTATCGCTTGAACTGATTATAACGGCACACCCGACAGAAGCAACGAGGCGGACCATTCTGCAAATCCACAAACGTATTGCAGACCTTTTAAAAGCGCTCGAATATGCCAACACCCGTTATGAGAAAAAAGTCATTGAAGAAACGATTTTGAATGAGATTACCATTTTATGGCAAAGTTCCGAAATCCGCGAGAAGAAACCGTCCGTTCTAGACGAGGTGAAAAACGGGCTTTATTATTTCGACAATGTCCTGTTCGACGTGCTGCCGCGCATACACGAAGACCTAGAAGACTATCTGTACGAATCGTACGGACAGCGTTTTAAAGTCCCTTCTTATCTTCATTTCGGATCGTGGATCGGCGGCGACCGGGACGGAAACCCGAACGTGACCGCGGACATCACCTGGAAAACGCTCGAGATGCAGCGTGAACTCGTATTGGAAAAATATAAAAAGTCGCTTACCACACTCCGGGAGCTGCTCAGCCATTCTGCCAAAAAAATAAGCGCCAGCCATGCCCTGCTTGCGTCTGTGGAAAGCGAAGAAAATACAATGCCGGCTGCAAAATTATGGCCGACAAAAGATGAAATTTACCGCAGAAAGCTGGCGATTATGATCCATAAACTGGAATGTGTGGGAAAAAGCAATGGCGGCTACCAATCCGCAGAGGAGCTCCTTGCCGATCTGTATATGATCCGGGACAGCGTGAACCAGCACCATCCGGCCGGGCATCCGATTAAATTGCTCCGCAAAGTTATCCGCCAGGTCGAATTGTTCGGGTTCCACCTAGCATCACTCGATATCCGCAACCATAGCGGCGAACATGAATCGGCACTTGCCGAGGTGCTTTATAACGTCAATATCGCGAAAGACTATAAAAATCTGCCCGAAAATGAAAAAGTCGCGGTGCTCCTGAAGGCTTTAAACGACCCGCGGCCGATGATTTCAATCTATGATACGTTTACGCCGGAAACGCAGGAAGTCATCAACACATTCCGGATGATCAAACGCGCCCACCAAACATTCGGCGAACGGTCCATCCAGGTGTATTTGATCAGCATGGCACATTCGGTCAGCGACGTGCTGGAAGTGCTCGTGCTCGCGAAAGAAGCCGGCCTGTACCGCGTCTACCCGAACGGCGAAATTTTAAGTGAGATCCATATCGCCCCGCTTCTTGAAACGATCGAAGACTTGCGGAACGGCGCGAAAATGCTCGAAACCCTTTTCCAAATGCCCATTTACCGCAACCATTTAAAGGTGCGCGGCAATCTGCAGGAAGTCATGCTCGGCTATTCCGACGGCAGCAAAGACGGCGGCACGATGACGGCGAACTGGCAGCTGTACAAAGCACAGAAAGAGATCCACGAAATGGGTGCCAAATACGGCATTAAGCTGAAGTTTTTCCACGGGCGCGGCGGTTCACTCGGACGCGGCGGCGGCCCGCTTTATTCAAGCCTTTTGTCCCAGCCGCCGGTTACACTTGGCGACGGCGTGAAAATCACCGAGCAGGGCGAAGTGCTGTCATCGCGCTATTTGCTGCGCGACATTGCCTACCGGAGCCTTGAGCAGGCGACATCCACGATGATGTGTGCCATCACAGAACAAAAACAGAACGAGAAAAATGGCAAAACGCCAAACGAAGAAGCTGTCAGGGCAATGGATAAAATTTCCGAATATGCGCTTGAAAAATATCAGGAACTCGTCTTCCGCGACCCTGACTTCCTGTCTTATTTCAAACAGGCAACGCCTTTAAATGAGATCGGTGAACTCAACATCGGCTCCCGCCCGATGAGCCGGAAAGGGAGCGCCCGTTTCGAAGACTTGCGCGCCATTCCGTGGGTATTTTCCTGGACGCAAAGCCGCCAGCTCCTTCCCGCCTGGTACGCAGCCGGGACAGGCCTGAGCAAATATGTGGAAGAAACCGGCAATTTCAAGTTGCTTCGTGAAATGTATGCATCATGGCCGTTCTTCCATGCAACGATCAATAACCTGCAAATGGCATTGATCAAGGCGGAGCTTTCCACGGCTGAAGAATATACAAGGCTGGTGAAAGATCCTGAAGTTGCCGGCCGGATTTTCGGCCTGATCAAAGCGGAATACGAACTGACGAAGGAAATGGTTTTAAAGATTGCGGACCAAAAAGAGTTGCTGGATTACACGCCGAACATTAAAGAATCAGTGCGCCTCCGCAACCCGTATGTCGACCCGCTGAACCTGTTCCAAGTCTACCTTATTTCGCAACTGCGTGAACGCGAAAACAAAGATGAAAAAGCCCGGCACCTGCTGATGGAGGTCCTGCTTACGATCAACGGCATCGCCGCAGGGCTCCGGAATACAGGCTGATAGCAATCCCAAAAGCTCTTTTTAAAACAAAAAAACCGTTGGGAAAATCATTTTTTCCCGGCGGTTTTTCTCATTTTCCGGATGTTTTTCTGAAGGGCTGCCCCGAAAAGGCTGGCGGGAGCCCCCTTTTTTGACGGAAATGGTAAAAAGAATGCAGCACTTATTGTATAATGGGTTTAAGAATATGCCGGGGGTGGGCCAATGGATGACTTTATCGGATTGATTTCAGTCATTTTAATTTTTTCTGTGCCGATTGTCGCAATTGTAACGAATTTTTTTAAGTCGCGTGAAAAAATAAGAGTACAAGTTTTGGAGAAAGAACTGGAGCTCGAAAAGTTAAAAAACGAAAACTTCCTGCTGGAAACAGAAAAAATGAGGCTGGAATTGCAAAAAATGGAGCTGGACGGGCCCAAGGATGAGTGGGTAATAAGCCGGGACCGGTAAATGTAAAACAGCTAAAAGAGCGGCTGCTCATTTGCCGCTCTATTTCACCTGCTGCTGGCCGCCGGAAAGCTGTGCCGGAAGATGCTGGGCACGGCCATCCCTTTCTCCACTGTGGCCGTCTGGACTGTCTTTGTGCTTGCGTCTGCACGGTCTGCCTTGCTTTTTACATAGAAAAGCGGCCCTCCCCCGATGGCCGCAACAATCAAAACGGCTGCAATATCCACTTCTTCATCATTATGTTCTCCTTTTTTGTTTTCCAATTTTAACAGGAACCATCTGTTCTGCTTTCCGGCTTCATTATGGGGCGCAAACTTAAATTTTTCTTAATGCTTTCTTTTCAAAATGCGGATGATTATAAAGCGGCAGCACAGCCATGCCTGATACAACCGGGATATGATGGGAATCGACAAAAAAGGATATTCAAGCGTAGCGAATCATGCTATAATAAACAATTATATGACGAAAAAAGAGAGGGCCGCCGATGAAGAAAAAAATCCTGATGTCTTTTTTAAGCTTAATTGGGATCCTGGTCATCGCCTGTGGCGGTTATGCCTACTATGTTTATCACTCGGCAAAAGCTGCGGCTAATAAAATGCATGAATCGTTGGCAGGCACTTCAAATGAAAGCATCTCAAGCCAGAACGGGCAGCCGATTTCCGTTTTGCTGCTTGGTGTGGATGAACGTGCAAATGACAGCGGCCGTTCCGATGCCATCATTGTGATGACCATTAATCCGAAAAAAGGCACGACACAGCTGGTCAGCATCCCGCGGGATACAAGGACGCTGATCGCCGGACGCGGCACATATGACAAAATCAATGCTGCGTATGCATATGGCGGAACCAGTATGGCACTGCAGACCGTTGAGGACTTTACCGGTATCCAAATGGATTACTATGTGAAAATCAACATGCAGGCCCTGAAAAAACTGGTCAACGCGGTTGGCGGCATTACCGTCAACAACACAATTGACTGGCATGACGAAGGGTACTATAAAAAAGGGTACCATTACAAAAAAGGGGAAATTCATCTGAACGGAGCCCAGGCGCTCGGCTATGTCAGAATGCGCCATCTTGATCCGGAAGGCGATTTTGGCCGCAATAAACGGCAGCGGAAAGTGATCGAGGCGCTGATCCGGAAAGCAACCAGCATTTCTTCTGTGGCAAAATACAGCAGTATCCTTGATACGCTTGGCGACAATGTCAAAACAAATATGACGTTTAATGACATGCTTACGATTGAGAAAAATTACCGGAATGCCGCCAAAAACATTACCCAGTATGAAGTAAAAGGCACCGATGCCAACTTTGACGGGATCTATTATTTGGCGGTGTCAGATGCTGAAAAAGAAAAAGTCACGCAAATGCTGGAAGAAAATCTGTCTGGTGACTAAGGAATAGTGGAAACAAACAACCCGCTTCCGGCATGCAGAAGCGGGTTGTTCTGTCAACGGCTTTCAATAAACCGGATTACTTCTTCAAGCGGCGTTTCTGCCATTGACCCGAGGCGGTGGTCAATCTCGCCGAACTTGAGGTCTTTTGTTACCCGGTTCGGGACGACTACGCATGCCATACCGGCGCGTTTTGCCGCAAGCGACCCGTTTGGCGAATCTTCGAAGACGAGGCATTGTTCCGGTTCCACGCCGAGACAGCCGGCCGCTTTCAAATACAAAGCTGGGTCCGGTTTGACTTTTTCAACGTCATCGGAAGATTTGATGCAGTCAAAATAAGCGAGAAGGCCAAGCTGGCGCAAATAGCGGTGCAGCCATTTCCTGTCAGAGCTTGAAGCCAGTCCGACTTTAAGCCCGAGGTTCTTGGCCGACTTTAAATAATCTTCCACGCCTTCGCGGGCCGCGCCTTTTTCGAGCCGTTTTAAAAACATTTCCTCCAGCTCGTGGTCCAGTTTTTCTGTATCAAGCGGCTTTTTGATCTGCTCTTCAAGATATTTAAACGGCTTAAAACCCGAATGCGTGCCTACCCCCTTTCCCCATAGTTCAAGCGGCATCTCGCAATTGTAGCCGCGAAAAATTTCACAAAGCGCTTCATAGTGTTCCGATTCCGTATCCATAATCAGCCCGTCGAAATCAAAAATCACAGCTTTTATCATCCGTAAAACCCCTTTCTGTTTCCCTTAACATTATACGTTAAAAACACTTTTCCTCCCAAAATGGTTTTGAAATCTTTTCCAAAATATTAAATACCGTATTCCTTCACAAAGTTGTAAATTATTTCTGGATAATGCCAGTATTTGACAATTCTATGAAAAATATATGAACTTTTTATGAAATTTTTATGAAACATGGCGGAATAAGGGTAAAAGACAATACATCTATATTTTTTTAATGTAAAATAGGTTAGCACCATAATAAAGGTGAAAAAATAAAAGTACCACCTTTTTTTCATTTGCTTTTATTTGTACACTATTTTACCAAACCGGAAGGAGAGAAAAAATGTGTTGAGGAAACTACCTTGGAAACTGGTGCTGCTTTTGTCCCTCACATCGCTCTTTTTGCTCGGCGGATGTGACACCAAATTTGCAGTGCTCGACCCACAAGGCCCAATGGCGCGGGAACAATATCATTTGATTGTTTACTCATCCATCTTAATGGCCTTTGTATTCGTCGTTGTCCTTGGGTTGTATCTTTATATGGTGATAAAATACAGGGCGTCGCGTCTGCCGGCTGATTATAAACCGCCGCAAATCCACGGCCATAAAGTGCTGGAAACGGTGTGGACCATTATCCCGGTGCTGATTATTATCGCCATTGCCATTCCAACCGTTAAAGCAAACTATTCGGTTGAAGAAACGCCAAAATCCATGAAAAGCGAAAAACCTTTAACGATTTATGTCACGTCATCGGAATGGAAATGGATTTTCAGTTATCCGGAACAGGGCATTGAAACCGTTAACTATGTAAACATCCCGGCTGGGCGGCCAATCAATTTCGAATTGACATCATCCGGTACGATGGCATCTTTCTGGATCCCTGAACTTGGCGGACAGAAATATACGATGCCGAACATGACGATGAGGCTGATTCTGGCTGCAGACCACCCTGGCGAATATACAGGAAGAAACGCAAACTTCAACGGGGAAGGCTTTGCAAAGATGGACTTCGATGTGTTGGCCCAAACACCGAAAGATTTTAATGCGTGGGTGAAGGAAGTCAAAAGCAGAGCGCCTCAAATGAAAAAATCGGATTATGAAAAACTGATTAAAAAAGAAGGCCTCGTAGGAAGACAGACTTACACGGGAACCCATTTAAAATGGGATAAACCGGATGAACAAAAAAGCTATTATGAAGAATCGGAAAAAGGTGAGAAACAAAATCACCATCACCACCACGATATGTCCGGTATGGATATGGGCGGAAAATAATCATTGGAATAGGAGGAAAACAGTGTGAAACTTAGTGATTTTTTCGTCACCGGTGAACCGGCCATATATGCCGCCGAAGTTGGCATGGCACTTGGCGCGGCCGCTGTGATCTTTTCTCTAACCTATTTCAAGAAATGGAAATGGTTATGGAAAGAATGGCTGACAACCGTTGACCATAAAAAAATCGGGATTATGTACATTATCGTTGCGGTATTAATGTTATTCCGCGGCGGTGTCGATGCTTTAATGATGAGAACACAGCTTGCACTGCCGAACCAGCATCTGCTTGATGCCAACCATTATGACGGGATCTTTACGACCCACGGGGTTGTCATGATCTTATTTATGGCGATGCCGTTTTTGTTCGGCCTGATTAACGTTGCTGTTCCGCTCCAAATCGGGGCGCGCGATGTTGCCTTCCCGCTTTTGAACGCATTCAGCTTCTGGGCAATGGTTGCAGGGATGTGCCTCTTTAATATTTCATTTATTATCGGGGGTTCCCCTACTGCCGGCTGGACGAACTACTTCCCGCTTGCAGGCACGGAATTTACAAAAGGTGTCGGAAACAACTATTATGCAATGGGCCTGCAGCTTTCCGGGATCGGGACACTGGCAACAGCCGTGAACTTCATTGTCACGATTCTGAAAATGAGGGCGCCGGGCATGACATTAATGAAAATGCCGATGTTCGTATGGTCTACTTTGATTACTTTTATCATCGTGCTTTTTGCTTTCCCTGTTTTGACAGTGGCTTTGGCAGAAGTAACGTTTGACCGTACTTTCGGCGCACACTTCTTTACCATGGGTTCAGGCGGCAGCCCGATGTTATGGGCAAACTTGTTCTGGATCTGGGGCCACCCGGAAGTGTACATTGTGTTGCTGCCATCTCTTGGGATTTACGCGGACATTATCGCTACATTCTCGGGTAAACGATTGTTTGGATATGCCTCCATGGTCGTTGCGATGGCTGGTATCGCATTCTTCAGTTATTTCACATGGGTTCACCACTTCTTTACAATGGGGAACACAGCAGTCGTAAACTCGTTCTTCTCGATCTCAACGATGATTATCGCGATACCAACGGGTGTCAAATTATTTAACGAAATCTTTACATTGCATAAAGGGAAAATTAGAACAACAACGCCTATGCTTTGGTCGCTTGCCTTTATCCCGACATTTTTGATCGGCGGGGTTACGGGTGTTATGCTTTCCATGGCAGCAGCAGACTATCAATATCACAATTCATATTTCCTGATTGCCCACTTCCACTATACATTGATTCCGGCAGTCGCCTATGCATGTTTCGCAGGGCTCCACTACTGGTATCCGAAAATGTTCGGCTATATGCTGAATGAAAAACTGGGCAAAATTACGTTCTGGTTGTGGATGGTCGGCTTTAACCTTTGCTTCCTGCCGCAATTCTTTGTCGGCCTCGACGGAATGGCGCGCCGGATGTACACTTATGAAGCAGGACTTGGCTGGACAGGTTGGAACTTCGCCTCTACAGTAGGTGCCTATATCATGGGGATTGGGTTCCTCGTCCTGGCTTGGAACATTGTTTACAGCATTAAACATGGCGTTCGCGACACGACCGGTGATCCTTGGGATGGCCGCACATTAGATTGGGCAACCCCTACACCGGTTCCGGAATATAACTTTGCGAAACAGCCGGTTGTCTCTACACTTGATGCGTTCGCAGAATACAAAGAAAACGGCACACCGATTTACCGGGATGAAGAGTACAAACCGATCCATATGCCAAATAACTCGGCAATGCCATTTTTCTCCGCTGTATCGATGGGCCTTGCAGGTTTCGGCCTTGTCTGGTCCTGGTGGTGGCTCGCCATTCTCGGCGGTTTGATGATGCTCGGCTGCCTTGCGTGGAGATCGTTTGACCCGGATAAAGGGCACTATATCAGTGTAGAAGAAATCATTCGCACAGAAAATACAAGAGCAGGAGGTGTAAAACGATGAGCGACGAACATTTGGATACATCATTGCCCCTCGAATACCAGCGCAATCAGGACCGTTTAACCATTTTCGGTTTCTGGGTTTTCCTGGCGGCTGAAATCACTTTGTTTGCAACGCTGTTTGCAACGTATTTTACACTCCAGCACCAAACAGCAGGCGGGCCTGTTCAGCAGGACATCTTTGAGCTCAAAGGTGTCCTGATTGAAACCTTTGTCCTTTTGACAAGCAGTTTTACATGCGGAATTGCCGTCTTCAATATGCGCAACCGGAATAAAGGCGCGATGCTCGGCTGGTTTATCGTTACCCTTCTTCTCGGTTTAACTTTCGTCGGCTTTGAAATCAATGAATTTGTCACGTACGTTCATGATGGGGCAACACTGCCGACAAGCGCATTCCTTTCCGCATTCTATGTATTGCTCGGAACGCACGGATGCCACGTTTCCCTCGGGATTTTATGGGGAATATCGATTATTATACAACTGATCCGCCGCGGTTTAACGCCGATGACGGCACGCAAATTTTTCGTTGTAAGTATTTACTGGCACTTCCTTGATGTTGTCTGGATCTTTATCTTCACTTTCGTTTATTTAGGAGGGTTGATGAAATAATGGAGCATCATTCAAAATATCCGATCGGCCATGTCATCGGTTTTCTGCTTTCAATCGTATTGACCCTTGTGGCACTGTATGTTGCTTTGTATACCAACCTTTCTAAAACGGCGATCATCTGGACAATCGGATTGTTTGCCTTCCTCCAGGCTGGCGTGCAATTATTTATGTTCATGCACGTCAAAGAAGGCGAAAACGGAAAGATCAATGTCAGCAATATGATCTACAGCATCATCATTGCGATCGTCGTTGTTTACGGAACCATCTGGGTTATGCACTTTTAACCAAAAAAACCTGCATCCTTTTAGCGGATGCAGGTTTTTTTATGGCTTGTCCGGACAGACGCATTTGCAAATACGGCCAAATCGGCGATTCTTCCCGAGGGCCGGTTTATGGCTTGAACGCATCAACCGGTATCAACCCGGACCGGATGGATGCCTTTTGGCGCTGGTTATGCCGCACTTATTGCGCTGTATAACCGCCGTCCACGAGCAGGGCAATGCCGGTTACAAATTCATTTTCGCACAGGAACACGATGGCATGGGCGATTTCATCCGCACGCCCGAGCCGGCCGATCGGATGCCTTGCGACAAGGCCGTCATAAAAATCGCCGAGTGCTTCCTTATTCACCATGCCGGTTTCAACATACCCCGGGTTCACCGCATTCACGCGAATGCCTTTTGATGCATATTCAAGGGCCAGCGACTTTGTCATCAGGTTGACGGCACCTTTGCTTGCATTGTAGGCAAAAGCGCCCGGTTCGCCGACGTACCCTAAAATAGAGGATGTATTGACAATACAGCCACCGCCTGTTTTCAACATTTCACGGATGGCATATTTCGAACCGAAAAATACACCGTTTTGATTGACGGAAATGACCTTTTGATAGTCTTCAAAGCTCAATTCATGGGTTGTGGCCATGACGCCAATGCCGGCATTATTCACCATAATATCCACTCTGCCGTACCGGTTGACGGTTTCTGCGATAAGATCGGCGACGGACTGTTCATCAGATGCATCGGCACGAATAAAGCATACATCCGCTCCTTTTTCTTTAAGTTCCTTTTCAACCGCTTTGCCGCTTTCTTCGTTGTAATCGGAAATGACCACTTTCGCCCCTTTTTCCGTAAAAGCTTTTGCGGTTGCAAGCCCGATCCCGGAAGCGCCGCCTGTGACAATTGCAATTTTATTTTCTAAGCTGGCCATTATGATTCCCTCCCATTGTGAGTATGTACACATTTTCACTATACCGCTAAAAAGTAAGCGCTGTCAATTTTTATATCTATTTTTTGCGAAAAACAGTTTGCCTGGCTGGAATCGTTCTTCAGCCGTTCACTCCCGGTTTTCCAGCGAAAATCCCGGTAAGCAAAAAGCGGCTGCCCGGCACGCAACAAGCATTCCGGGCAGCCGCCTCCTTATTCTGCCACTTTTTCTTTTCTTTCTTTGCTCCGTTTTTCGAGAATCATCTGTTTGAAGTTTTTCTGTTTGTCTTTTGGCCATGATTTGAATTCTTTCAGGAACTTTTCGTAATTTGGCAGGACATCATCGATCGCGCCGTATTGCTTAATTTCCCCTGCTTCCAGCCACATCGCTTTCTCGCAAAATTTCTTTACCTGGCCCATCGAGTGGCTGATGAAAAAGATCGTTTTGCCCGCATCCTTGAATTCATTCATCTTCTCAAAACATTTATCGGCAAATGTCTGGTCGCCGACTGATAACGCCTCGTCAATGACAAGAATATCAGGGTCAACGTTGACCGAGATGGCAAATCCGAGCCGTGACTTCATCCCGCTTGAATATTTTTTAACAGGCTGATCAATGAACTGCCCGATATCCGCAAATTCAATAATTTGCGGGGTTAGCTCCTTAATCTGCTTTTTTGTGAACCCAAGCATCAGGCATTTCAGTTCAATATTTTCAAGGCCTGACAATTCATTGTTTAAGCCGGAGTTGATGGCAATCAGCGATGTTTCGCCGTTTAATTCAATCGTTCCGGTTGTGGGCGGAATAATGCCGGTAATCAGATTGGACAAGGTTGATTTGCCGGCGCCGTTAACGCCGATCACGCCGATGACATCCCCGTTGCTCGCCTCAAAAGAAATATTCTGCAGGGCGTAAAAATCATCCCCGTAACCGCCCGGCAAAATGATGTCGAGAATTTTTTCCGAATTGCTCCGGTACATTTTATACTTTTTCGAAACGTTTTTAAATCTGACAGATATGCTCATAGATTAGAACTCCCTGTTGTATATTCAATACGATTATTATAAAGAAACAAATGCCGTTCGTTAAGCATTATCGGGATTTTTTCCTTCGCGTAAACCATAAAAACAGACAGACGCCAATCATGATTCCGAAGCTGTCAAAAGTGATGACATCTATAAAATGCCCTGTTCTGCCGCTGACAAAACTTTGATGCCATTCGTCAAGATTGGCATAGAGAAAACTTGCCAGAAAGCCGGCCGGAACTGCAAAACGGACAGGAACCAAAACCGTGCGCAAAGTTAGAAGGATCAGCAAAGTACAGACGGCATATTCCGCCACATGGCAGGATTTCCGGATCCAGAATTCAATAAAATCATACGGCAGCGTTGACGTGACAAGCGCACCCCCGTAATAAAATTCGATTTTCGGCAATGTGTTTGCATCGAGGTGTACCAGCTTTTCCAGTTCCGGCCGCATGTCCTGTTCCTTATAGGGCTGGTTGGAGAAAAGAAACATGGCAGCCATAAACAGGATGCAGAGACCTGCAAGCACCAGCGCGCTTTGTTTTTTCTTCATGAGCAATGGCAAAGCCTCCTATTCGCTCTTTCCATTTTACATGAGTAAGAAAAATGTTGCATCCTTTTTGGGCGTTTTTCTTCCAACGGACAAAAAAAGAAGCCGCCCTTTTCAGCCGTTTCCGCGGAAGAAAAAAGCATGGCATTTGCCCTTTATCATAAGCAAAAAAACCGGGACGGCTCCCGGCCTTTTTGGCCCTGAAACGTTATGCTCCTTTTGAAAAGCGATATCGTTTTGAATGGGGTGATCCGCTCTCCTATTTTTGTACCGTAATCGTTTTAGCGTCGCTCCAAATGCCGTTTTTAACAGCATACAACGACAATTTTGCGCCTGCCTTTTGCTTTTTGATTTTCACGGTGAACCTGCCATTTTTTCCGGCAACAGCATGGCCGATTGCCGTTTTTCCGGTTTTGACATAGACTTTGGACCCGCTAAGTGCAGTTCCGGTCACTTTCGTTGCGCCTGCTTTAACGCCCTGTGCGGACGGTGCCGGCGGTTTTACGGTTGTGGCTGCGGCCTTTCCTGTATGGCGCGCTGCATCGGTTGCATAGACATACAGTTTTTTGCCAATGCTTTGCGATTGTATCTTGACCGCAAATTTCCCGTTTTTATCGGCTTTTCCGGTTCCAATTGTTGTTTTACCGGCTTTCACCGTGATTTTCGCATATGGCTCCGCTGTGCCGGTGACCTTTTTTGAAAAGTTGGTGACGGTCCGCACTTTTGGCGGAGGTGGCGGTGTTTCATCCGCTACTTTCACTTGCACCGTTCTGCTGGCATAGCCGGTGCTTGTTTGTTTGGCCGAGACGGATAATACTGTGCCCGCTTTTTGTTTCGGAATCGGGACGGAGAATTTACCGTTTTTTACAGCCGCGCTGCCAAGCTTTTTAGAACCGGCTTTTACTTCGACAACAAGGCCGCTTTTGGCGGAGCCCGTCACTTTCGTATCCCGGTCACCCACTTTGTCCACATGCGATGGCTTCGGCGGAATTTTAATGACTGCCAGTTCAGTGATGTTGCCAGCAAAATCTTCTGCTTTAAAAACATTTTTCCCGTCTGCCAGTTTGAGCGTCATCGTTTTGCTGAATTTCCGCATGGCAAACTGGTCCCCGCTCTTTACGTCCTTGCCGAATGGATGATTGAAAATTTCATTCCCGTTTTCCGTGAAACGGAGCCGGTCAAAATTGTCCGTTACCGTCACCTTGACAGTCCCTGCTTCTGTCCGATTGTCGTTCGGCAAACCATCCGCTTTGATTTCCGGTTCTGTCGAGTCAATGATCACTTTTCTGTTGAATTCCATTTTATTTTGTTTTTCATCGATAGCGGAAATTTTCAGGTCAAATATGCCGTCTTTTTTGAACCGGATCGGTTGGCCGGCCATTGTTGAATCAAACAAATAAGTTCCGTCCACATCCTCATCTACCGGTATTTTCACCGGCGAAACAGCCAAATCTTTTCCTTCCACCGTAACAAATCTGACTTTATACGGACTCGTAATCGTTCCGTATACATCTATATCCCTTGAATCATACGGTGTCAGCGCAAACGGCTCCTCCAAATGGATGCCGGAAACAGCATTTTTCCCGCTTACTGTTTTAGTGGCATGGTTACCGGCATAATCGTAGGCTGTTACGGTAATCGATTGATTGGCTTTCACGCTGAGCGGGACATGGTACGTTTGTCCGGCGTCCGGCTCCACTGCGCCTTCCAAATTCCCGTCAACAAACAGCAGGATGTATTGAACGCCGCTTCCCCCGTTGTCCATGGCGGAAAAGCTGACTTCATCGGCGTCATGGTCATAGCTGATATGGCTGATCTCCGGCACTTTTGTGTCGACCAGTACAGGAATCTGCATCGTCTGCCCCGGTTTTCCGGAATCGCCCGGTGTTGTCCTAATCTGGTAATAATACTTTCCGTCCGCTACTTTTTTATTGTTCGCAGTGCCGTCCCATGTCGTCTCATCCGGAAGATAAGTATACGGCAGGTCATCCCAGATGTTTTTCGGCAAATCATACTCAGTATAGAGCTTCCGGATTTCTTTTTTGTTCCCGTCCAAAATGCTGAATTCGGCCATTTTGCTGTTCCGCAAGAAAGACAGGACCGGTGTTGCAGTATCGCCCGAACCATCCTCGTCCGGCGAAATGGCAATTTTATTTTGGTCGAAATGGTTTTCTTCAAATAGATCCTCGCCGAGGTAGTAACCGTCTCCATCCACCATGCCGGAGATTTGGAAAAATGACTGTTTCCAGTTATACACCATCTGGTCAAGTACAGGTGCCTTCCCCCAATCCCCTTTAAAACCGGAATAAGGGACGGACAAATCCGGAAGCCCAGATCCTTCTTCATGGAACGTGACAAAACCGTCAACAAAGTAGCCGTTTTTCATTTTCTTTGCCAAATTCGCATCCGCCCTAGACAAGTCAATCGTAATCGTGATGTCTTTTGACCCGCCTTTTGGAATGTTCACAGACGGATTGTCTATCGTGACAGTGGCGCCTTCGATTTCCGCGGAAGATAACGCCAGCTTGCCTTGCGCATCGACCCTGTCCGCGACCGGTTTTGTGCTAACGGTATATTCAGCGTCTCGATTGCCAAAGTTGGTTGCTGTTAAGGTAAAAGAAAATTTGTTGGCGCTGATTTCTTTAAGCGCCACTTTTCCGTCGCTTGTCCCTTTCCGGACAATATACACCGGCGTTGTCACCGCCCTGTCGATTTGCATCAGCCCTGCGCCTTGCTTCCGCGGCGAATAAAACGTTTTGGAATCCGGGTCTGTTAGCGGCATTGCCGTGTTCATGAGCAGTGTCTTTGCCCGTTTTATTTTATCTGCGCCTTTTAGTGACGGAAATGCAGACTGGATGTACTGCAATACAAGCGCAGCGCCGCCCGCAACATGCGGGGTGGCCATCGATGTGCCGCTCATGGTGCCGTACTGGTCATTGTTTAATGTCGAATAAATTTCCCCGCCAGGTGCCGTGATTTCCGGCTTGAAGTCCAAGTTGGACGCCGTTCCCCAAGAGGAGAAAAAGCTCATTTTTCCGGCTTCTGGATTTTGGATTTCGGCTTTCTTTCCGGTAAAGGTGAGGCTTACCTGTTTTCCTTCCGATAAAGCGGCTTTCATCGCTTCCCCGTCCGCCTGCAATACCGAAATTTGCGGAATCTTGATGAACCGGTCTGAAGCCATTTCGAGAATACCGCTTTCATTATTGTAAATGATGGCCCCATTAGCGCCAGCACTTTGGGCATTGGCTGTTTTTTCAATAAGATTTGTATTGCCGCCGCGCGCCATCAAAGCGTATTTGCCCGATAGATCTTTCCCTGCAAAATCTTCTGCTGTGCCATACCCGCAATCCACAACATCGTATGTTTTGTTTACGACATCGTTCGGGTGCCTGCTTCCTGCCGAGAAAAATGGAATGGAGGCCGTCTTTCCACCTGCAACTGTATAATCAAGCAGATCAGCATGGACATTCGTATTTTCCATCGAGGCAACAGACATGGCATTCGGTGCGGTACCCGGTGCATTGACGGTGCCAATGTCCGGGTTGGATGCGAACGGGCTATGTTCTTCCCCGCCAATTTGGCCTTCGTTTCCGGCTGCAACGGACATGAAGATCCCATTGTCGACTGCGCGGCTGACCGCTTTTTGTTCCGGATCATTCCCGTCCGTGGAAACATCCGGCGTGCCAAAACTCATGTTTAATACGTCCGCACCGAGTTTAATGGCATCATCAATGGCTTTCATATAAATGTCGCCGTACGTATATGCCTGATCCTGGTCATTGCTGTACACTTTTAGCGCCAAAAGCTGGGCCTCAGGTGCAATCCCTTTCACGCCGCCTTCCGATTCATTGCCGTTTGCCGCCGCAATGCCCGAGACATGCATGCCGTGCATGGAAGCGCCGTCCCCTTCATCTATAATGTTGGTATTTTTATCTGCATAGTTATAGCCGTACGGGACTTTTGCCGTAAAATATTTCCCGGGAAGGGCATCTTTTTTTACGAGGTCGGAGACTTTTGCCTGGGTCAGTTTCGGCACCGTGCCTTCCGACAGCACCATATCTTTGTGGCGGTAGTCGATCCCTGTATCAATGACGCCGATGACCATGCCTTGCCCTTTATACTTTAAATTCCACGTTTCAGGCGCGCCGGTAAGGCCGTTGCTGGATACGGATTGTAGCTTGTCCTGCGGCCGTTTATACCGGTTGACGATATAAACATGGGATACATTTTCAATTTTCTTTAATTCTTTTATTTTGCCGTATGGGATGGTGCCGCTGATGCCGTTAGCCACTGTTGTAAACTGGTTTTCTACCTTAAGCGACAGTTTTTTGGACCGGATGGCTGAAAGAACACCAGATTGCTGGTTTTTGATTTGTTGCTGGAGTTCTGTTTTTTTGTCTTTGGAGAGATCTTTATAGCGGATGCCGCGCTTTGTTGCGTAAGTAATGGCCGGCGAGCCGGCGAGCTCAATGATGACGCGCACTTGCCGGTCCTCTTTATATTTTTCCGCCTGATCGAGCCCGTCCGGTTTCTTGCGGTCAGGCATTTTCACCAATGGATTCGTTTTCTCTTTTCCGGCGGCTTTTGATTTCGATGGCGCCAACAGGATCCCGTTTGAAAAAATGAGTACAACCGTTAAAAGCAAGAATACTAGTTTTTTAGCCGTACCGGCATTTTTCATTCTCTTTCCCCCTTAATTGCACATCCAAAGGCAACCAAATGGCTGATCCGGCCGAAATGAAACCGGTATCAATATTTTGGATTTTTTTGCCGAAAGGTGCATCTGCCCAGAATATATCATGCCTTATTTTTAAAGTAAAGAAAAATCAGGCTCATTTTTTCGGCAAATTTCTGCAAGTTATGCCTGCTTTTGCAGAAAGGGCAATTGTACTGAACCTGCATGAAAAGAGGATAGAAGGGCCGAGGCAAAAAGCAGGGGCGGCAAATTCGGGGGCGGTCCCGGAGAGATGGCCGGATCGGTGAAAATGTTGATCCGCCTGGGCTGCGGTAGTCCGGCAGTATTCTGCAATAATGCAAAAAAACGCCCCGGACGTTGGATCCGCCCGGGGGACCCCATAAATACTATTCAAGCATACGATTTACGAGATTCATAACTTCATCGCTTAAGCGTTTGTTCCGTTGTTCGCTCTCCGCGAGGCTGTCCGCTTTCACACCAAAGTAGAACTTCACTTTCGGTTCTGTTCCGGACGGGCGCATGCAGAACCATGAACCGTCTTCAAGGAAAAATTTCAGCACATTGGACTTTGGCAGTTCAATTTTTGACGTTTCTCCCGTTTTCGCGTTGGTCCGCACTTGTGATTGATAATCCTCGCGGGCGGATACCGGGATGCCCGCCACTTCTGTTAACGGATGGGCACGGAAGTTGGCAAGGATGCCGGCGATTTTTTCCGATCCTTCTTTTCCTTTCAAAGTGAGCGATGTTAAGGATTCCTTATAGTAGCCGTACTGTTCGAAAATGTCAAGCAGGCCTTCATACAATGTTTTTCCCATCGACTTATAGTAAGCGGCCACCTCCGCAGCAAGCACTGCCGACTGCACCGCATCTTTATCGCGCACAAAATCGCCGATTAAATAACCATAGCTTTCTTCATACCCGAATAAGAAAGTATGGGCACCGGTTTTTTCAAACTCTTTGATTTTTTCACCGATGAATTTAAAACCGGTCAAAGTGTCGATCGTCGGGATGCCGAAAGACCGGGCAATATCGCGGCCGATTTCTGACGTCACAATCGTTTTGATGACAATACCGTTTTCAGGCAATGTCCCTTGCTTTTGTTTTTGTGTTAAAAGATAATGAAGCAGTAATGCACCTGTTTGGTTACCAGTTAAAACCTCGTATTTTCCTTCCGGGTTTTTTACGGCAACGCCAAGGCGGTCAGTGTCCGGGTCGGTGCCAAGCAAAATGTCAGCGCCGATTTCTTCGCCGTAGCGGATGGCAAGTTCAAAAGCGGCATGTTCTTCCGGATTTGGCGATTTTACTGTTGAGAACTCGGAATCCGGCAATTCCTGTTCTTTTACAACGGTGACGTTTTGAAAACCGAAATTTTTAAGGCCGCGGCGGACCGGGAGATTGCCTGTCCCATGCAGCGGCGTATAGACGATTTTGAAAGAATCTGCAACCGAGCTGATCACTTCCTTGTTTTGACGGAGTTTGATGAGCTGGTCCTGGTAAGCTTTGTCTACATTTTCGCCGATATAAACGAGCAAGCCTTTTTCGATCAGATACTTTTCTTCGCCGACTTCGACAAGCAGCTCATTTTCGACACGGTTCACATATCCTGTCAGTTCGTCCGCTTCTTTCGGCGGCATCTGCCCGCCATCCGGCCCGTAAACTTTGTAGCCGTTGTATTCTTTCGGGTTATGGCTCGCTGTGATGACAACGCCGGCATAAGCGTTCAAGTACCGGACCGCAAAGGACAAAAGCGGCGTCGGATGGAGGGAATCAAATAAATAGGCTTTGATCCCGTGCTTGCCAAGCGTTTTTGCGGTTTCAAGCGCAAACTCCGGCGACTTGCGTCTTGAATCGTAGGCAATCGCGACCCCGCGGTTTACGGCTTCTTCCCCTTGGTCGAGAATGAAGTTTGCCAGCCCTTCTGATGCTTTCCGGACTGTATAAATATTCATGCGGTTCGTGCCGGCGCCCAGCTCCCCGCGCATACCACCCGTTCCGAACTCGAGGTTTTTATAAAAGCGGTCTTCCAGATTTTTTTCATCCCCGCTCACACCGGATAATTCTGCTTTTAATGTGGCATCCAGCTCTGCAAAGCGGTTCCATTTTTCATAAGAAGTTTTCCAATCAGTGCTCATGTTGGCCTCCTGTAAAAATTTTTCTATTTCCATATTAGCATAAATTTGTTGAAATCCCAGACCTTAATGAATGTGAAGGCGAATTTTCCCGCATCTAACTTTTATAGTGGCCGGAAAAAACGTTGCTGTAGACCCACCCTGCCCTTCATTGTTATGATAGAGAAGTAAACCAATTGGAAGTGAATGCAATGAATGAAGAAAAATACCAAAATTTAAAATTAGGCGAGTATGGCATTATGGTCAGCATGGCGGCCTATTTAAGCCTGTCGGTGCTGAAACTGGTAATTGCCTTCTATACGGATTCAAGCGCCCTGAAGGCAGACGGGCTGAACAATATTACGGACATCCTGTCTTCGATCGCCGTCCTGATCGGGCTTCGCCTCTCCCGGAAACCGGCGGACCGCGACCATCCTTACGGGCATTGGAAAGCGGAAAATGTCGCCTCCATGGTTGCTTCTCTCATTATGATGGCGGTCGGCATCCAGGTGCTCTATGATGCCATTGTCTCGATCATACATGGAAAATCCGAATCCCCGGATATGGCTGCGGCATGGACCGGATTCCTTTGTGCCGCCGTCATGTTTTTTGTCTATTTGTACAATAAACGATTATCAAAGCGCATCAATAGCCAGGCGGTGCGGGCAAGCGCGATGGATAATTTGTCCGATGCCTGGGTGAGTATCGGCGCGAGCATCGGCATCATCGGTTCGCAGTTCCATCTTCCGTGGCTTGACCCGGCGGCTGCGATTGTTGTCGGCTTATTGATTTGCAAAACCGCCTGGGAAATTTTCCGTGATACTTCCCATCTTTTAACAGACGGATTTGATGAGTCGGAGCTGGAAAATTATAAAGCGAAAGTATTAAGTGTAGCCGGCGTCCAAAGCGTGAAGGATATTAAAGCGCGGCAGTACGGAAACAATACGGTCATTGATCTTGTCATCGGCGTTGATCCGTCTCTTGATTTGCGTCATGCCCATGACATTTCCACAAAAGTGGAGAATTCACTGATCCGCGATTGTGAAGTATATGAGGTCATTGTGCATGTAGAGCCGGCGGAAAGCTGAAACCCGACTCTGCATGCATGCCAGCCGGTGATGGAGGTGCATTCGAAGGAAAGGTAAAACCCGGAATGGATAAAAGCACGCCAGCCGGTGCCTTTATCCATTTAACCAGCGCTTTTTCTGGATGGTAAAAAAGGATGCGCGAGTGCCACGCATCCTTTTTTGTTACATTTTTACAATTGTCCGGCCCTGGAGCTTGCCTTCCAAAATATCCGAAAGTGCGGCCGGAACTTGCTCAAGGCTGATTTCCCGGACAATTTCACTTGTCAAATGTTCCGGTTTGAATTCGCCAGCAAGTTTTTCCCAAACTTTCACGCGGAGATCCATCGGGCAAAAAACAGAATCAATCCCGATCCAGCTGACGGCCCGCCCGAGAAACGGGGTTACGGTTGTTTTGACTTCCCTTCCGCCGGTGAGGCCGCTCGTTGCCACCGCCCCGCCGTACTGCAGGGAGCTGATGATGTATTGTGTCGTTTTCCCGCCGACGGGATCGACAGCCGCTGCCCATTCCGTTTTGCGGATCGGCCGGTCTTCATGGTCCATAACGGCCTCCCTATCAAGGATGCGGGCCGCACCGAGCCGTTTCAAATAAGCGTGTGCCTCTTTTTTCCCGGTTGAGGCCGTGACTTCATAACCCCTTTTTGCCAAAATATCGACAGCGACACTGCCGACACCGCCGCTTGCTCCGGCAACAAGCACCGGCCCTTGTCCCGGTTTGAGCCCGTGGTCTTCCAGTTTTTGCACGGACAGCGCTGCCGTAAAGCCGGCTGTCCCTAAAATCATGGATTCTCTTAATGTCAGCCCTTTCGGAAGCGGTACCACCCAGGCAGCCGGCACGCGCGCCATTTCACTGAATCCGCCGAAATGCCCGGTGCCCAGCTTATAGCTTGTGACGATCACTTCATCGCCTTCTTTAAAGCGGCTGTCAGCGGATGCAAGCACCGTCCCTGCCAAATCAATTCCCGGTATAAATGGATACGATTTGACAAAGTCCCCTTTCACGCCAACAAGCGCATCTTTGTAATTGACACTTGAATAGGCGACTTTTACGGTGACTTCCGCTGCCGGCAGCCGGCCCGTATCCCATTCCTGTACGGAGCGTGCCGGCTGTGATGCATTTTCCATGACCAATGCACGAAAAGTTTCTTTCAATGCAAAGCACCTCTTTTTACTCGGCTCTTGTCAAGTCAAGATTGTATTGGTAAACTTCCTGATCTGAAGAAAGTTTGTACCCTTTATTCGGATTGTAATCGATGATGACTTTCTCACCGAGCTGTTTTTGGCTTGCCTTCGATACAAGGAGCGGAATGCCATAAACAGTGAACTACCCTCCACTTATCAACCTTACGGTTTGATTGAAGTGGGGGCTTCTCGACTTATCGTTGCTTTTACTAGCCAACGAAAACTGACCGAGCTAACCCTCTTGTTCCAAGAGTTTTGTTACTTATGATAACGCTAATAAGCGTATACCTTCATTTTTAATATTGATTGCTGAATTGTGAT
>NZ_JARTJQ010000026.1:0-571 GCF_036225245.1 Weizmannia sp. CD-2023 | reverse complement strand
CCACTTATCAACCTTACGGTTTGATTGAAGTGGGGGCTTCTCGACTTATCGTTGCTTTTACTAGCCAACGAAAACTGACCGAGCTAACCCTCTTGTTCCAAGAGTTTTGTTACTTATGATAACGCTAATAAGCGTAATCCCTCATTTTTGATATTGATTGCTGAATTGTGATCGCGATCTAATACAAAGCCGCAAGAACATTTATATACACGTTCAGATAATGGCATTTCTTTTTCCTTGCCGCAACATGAACACTTCTTAGTGGAGGGAAACCACTTATCAATTTTCACAAGTTGTTTCCCCTGTTCTTTTAGCTTATACGCTAAGAAAGTAGTGAACATACCCCAGCCGTTATCATGAACGCTTTTCCCAAAGTGAAGGGCTTGAGACATCCCTTTCATGTTCAAGTCCTCAATCACGACAGCATCAAAGTTAGAAGCTAATTCTTTTGACTTATGATGAAGAAAATTCATGCGTTGGTTCGCCACTTTCTCATGTAATTTAGCCACTACTAGTCGTTGCTTGTTCCAACGTGCAGAACCTTTCTTTCTTCGAGAAAGAATTCGTTGTG